>DATGCY010000223.1:0-25008 GCA_035311385.1 Candidatus Methylomirabilota bacterium | reverse complement strand
CTCGACTTCGGCTTTCACTTCATCCTCAACCACGAGCCGAAGATCCTCGAAGGCATCACGGAAGCCTTCGGCATGGGCGTCACGTCGTTCAAGCTCTTCATGACGTACAAGAAGCGCCCCAAGCGTATGGTCTCCGACGAGTTCATCGCCAAGACCATGGACATCCTGGGGCGCCTGGGCGGAATCTGCCAACTGCACTGCGAGAACGGGGAGATCCTCTGCTACCTCGAGGACAAGGCCATCGCGGAGGGCCGCACCGCGCCCACCGACTTCCCTGCCACCTGCCCCGACTGGACGGAGGAGGAGGCGATCAACCGCGCCATCCTCATCGGCAAGCTCACCGAGTGTCCGGTCTACATCGTGCATCTTTCCACCAAGCTAGGGCTGGAGCGGATCAAGCGCGCGCAGGGAGAAGGCCAGCGCGTGTGGGCGGAGACGTGTCCGCAATATCTCCTCCTCAACGACAAGGAGATGGCGCGCCTCGGGCCTTTCGCCAAGATCGGCCCACCTCTCCGTTCGGCGGACGGCGTCAACCAGGCCGCGCTATGGGCCGGCACGGAGCAGGGCTTCGTCTCCACCGTAGCGAGCGACCACTCCCCCCGCGTGCCTGCGGCCAAGGAGCCGGGGCGTACGAACATCTTCGTGGACAAGGAGGGCAAGCCGATTCCCTTCGGCGCGCCGTCGCTGGAAACGCTGGTGCCCCTCATGTGGAGCGAAGGCGTGGTCAACCGCGGGCTGCCCGTCACGTGGATGGCGCGCGTGATGGCGGAGAACCCCGCGCGCATCTTCGGGCTCTATCCGCGCAAGGGCGTGGTGCGCGTGGGGGCGGACGCCGACCTGACCATCTGGGACCCGGCGCCCTCGTGGACCATCCAGCAGAAGCAGCATCTGGGCATCGCGGGCTTCACGCCCTATGAAGGCTGGGCCGCGCGCGGCCGGCCGTGGATGACACTGCTCCGCGGCCAGGTCCTGTTGAACGGCGGCAACCTCGAGCAAAAGCCGGGCACCGGCCGCTTCCTGCCGCGCACGAGCCCCATGGCTCCGCTCGGCGGGGCCGTGCGGTGATCGGGGCACGGTGATGGACTACCTCGGCCGTCTCGCCACCTGCGCCGCCGACGTCTCGATCGGCGCGCTGCCCGCCGCCACGGTTGCCGCCGCCAAGCTCGTCCTCCTCGACACCATCGGCGCCATGGTGGCGGGCAGCGCGCAGCCCGAGAACGTGCGGCTGGCCGCGCTCGCATCCCGGCGCTCGCCGCACGGACTCAGCACCCTCCTCGGCCACGGTCTCAAATCCGACGCGCTCCTCGCCACCTTCACCAATGCCGCGGCCGGCGTGGCCCTCGAGATGGACGAGGGCAATCGCCTCGGTGGTGGCCATCCCGCCATCCATGTCATTCCCGGGGCGCTCGCCGTAGCGGAGGAGCGAGGCCTCGGCGGTCGTCAGCTCCTCGAAGCAACGATCGCCGGCTACGAGGTCGGCTCGCGCATCGGTGGCGCCACCGTGGCGAGGCCCAACGTGCACTCCCATGGCACATGGGGGACCATCAGCACGGCGGTGGCGGTGGGGCGTCTGCATGGGCTCCGTGCCGATGAGCTGCGCCACGTGATCAATCTCTCGGCGTCCATGACTCCGGCCAACACGTGGACACCTGCCCTCGAGGGCGCCACGATTCGCAACGCCTACCCCGGACGCTCCGGCCTCGAAGGCATTCTCGCCGTGGATCTCCACCAAGCGGGCTTCTCCGCCCTCGACGACGCGCCCTCCGACGTGTACGGGACGATCCTCGCCGAGCGTTTCGATCCCGCCGACGCGGTGGCCGGGCTCGGCGAGAGCTACCGCATCGAGCAGAACTACTTCAAGTTCCATGCCTGCTGCCGCATGAACCATCCCGCCCTCGACGCCGTGATGGCTCTCCGCGCTCAGCATCGCTTCGTGGGGGACGACGTGGCGGCCGTGCACGTGACCTCGATTCCCTTCGGCCTGCGCATGCTAGAGACGGCGCCGCGCACCATGCTGGGGGCCAAGTTCTCCATTCCCTACGCGGTGGCGGCAGCCCTCGTGCTCGGCCGCACCGACACCGCCGCCTTCGAGGAGTGCCTACTCGACGACCAGCGCATCCTCGCCATGGCCAAGCGCATCGAGGTGACCGCCGACGACGAGATGGCCCTCAAGCGCGCCGACTATCCCACGGCGCAGGTGAAGGTGGAGCTCCGTGACGGCCGCGTCCTCTCGCACACGACGGGGGTGGTGCGTGGCGATGCTGCCAACCCCGTGACGTCAGAGGAGGTGGTGGCGAAGTTCCTCTCTCTCACCGTGGACCGACTGGGCGAGTCGCGGGCCCGGGAGGTGGTGAAGACGGTGGGCACGGTGGAGTCTCTCGACATGGTCCGAAGCCTGACCACGCTCGTCGCTCCCCGCGCCTGACCTGCCTCCAGCCGGCGCGGTATCATCGTCAGGATGACCGCGTTGTGGAGCTCGTTCGCCGTGGTGGCGCTGGCGGAGATGGGCGACAAGACCCAGCTCATCGCCTTCTCTCTCACCATGCGCTACCGGCGCCCCTGGATCGTCATGCTGGGGATTCTCATCGCCACCGTCCTCAACCATGCCCTCGCGGCCACGGTGGGGGTATGGCTGGCGCGGCTGGTGCCGCCGCGGATGCTCGCGCTGATCCTGGGACTCACCTTCATCGGCTTCGGCATCTGGGCGCTCATGCCTGACGCGGCGGAGGAGCCGGGGGAGCGCCCCGGCTGGGGACCGCTCGCCTCGACCTGCGTGATCTTCTTCCTCGCGGAGATGGGTGACAAGACACAACTTGCCACGGTGGCCCTGGGCGCGCGCTACGCCTCGGCGATCCAGGTCACCGCGGGCACTACCCTCGGCATGCTCGCCGCCGACGGTCTCGCTGTCCTGGCTGCGGTCAAGCTGCACCGTCTGATGCCAATGGGCTGGTGGCGCCGCGTCGCGGCCGGACTTTTCTTTCTCTTCGGTCTCGCCGCGCTCCTGGGCGCGGCGGGGCTCACTTGACGGAGCAGACTCATGGACCACGGACTGTCTCGCGGACTGACCAACTACGGTGATCGAGACTTCGCTCTCTACCTCCGACGCTCCTTCGCGCGCTCCATGGGCTACTCCTCGGCAAGCCTCGCCAAGCCGGTGGTGGGAATCGCGAATTCTGGCAGCGGCTTCAACAATTGTCACCGTCACTTTCCCGAGCTGATCGAGGCGGTGAAGCGGGGGGTGTCAGCGGCGGGCGGGCTGCCCATCGACTTTCCCACCGTGTCGCTCGGCGAGGTGTTCCTCGAGCCCACGAGCATGCTCTACCGAAACCTCATGTCCATGGATGTGGAGGAGATGGTGCGCGCCCAGCCCATGGACGCGGTCGTTCTCGTGGGCGGCTGCGACAAGACCGTACCCGCCCAGCTCATGGGCGCCGCCTCCGCGGGTGTGCCGGCCGTCCAGCTCGTGGCCGGACCCATGATGACGGGACGCTGGGAAGGTGAGCGGTTGGGGGCCTGCACGGACTGCCGCCGCTTCTGGGGACGCTACCGGGCCGGACAGATTTCCAGGGACGACATCGACGGCGTGGAGAGCCGCCTCGCTACCACGGCCGGCACGTGCGCGGTAATGGGCACGGCCAGCACCATGGCCTGCATCGCGGAGACGCTCGGTATGACGCTGCCCGGGACCGCGGCCATTCCCGCCGTGCACGCGGACCGACTGCGGGCTGCCGAGGCCACGGGCGAGGCCGCGGTGAGGCTCGGGACAAGCCGCCTCACCCCTGACCGCATCCTCACCCCGCCGGCCTTCGAGAACGCGCTCCGCGTGCTCCTCGCCATCGGCGGATCGACCAACGCCATCATCCACCTCACGGCCATCGCGGGGCGGGCCGGCGTGCCCATCTCCCTCACGCGGCTCAACCTCATTTCCGACGAGACGCCGGTGCTGGTGGACCTCAAACCTTCCGGCGATTTCTACATGGAGGACTTCTTCAACGCGGGCGGTCTGGGCGCGGTGCTGGCCGAGTTGCGGCCGCAGCTCCATCTCGACTGCCTCACCGTGACGGGCGAGACGCTGGGCGCTCGGCTCGATGCCGCGCCCCGCTACGTCGATCACACGGTGATCCGGACGCGCAGCGAGCCCATTCTCTCCGTGGGCGGCCTGGTGGCGCTCTTCGGCACGCTCGCCCCAGGCGGCGCCATTCTCAAGCGCTCGGCCGCCGACGCGCGGCTGTTCGAGACGGAGGCTGCCGCCGTGGTGTTCGATTCCCTCGAGGATCTGGCTATGCGGGTCGACGATCCCGCGCTCGCCGTCACGCCCGAGAGCATCCTCGTGCTCAAGAACGCGGGGCCGAAGGGCGGGCCCGGCATGCCCGAAGCGGGTTATCTGCCGATTCCCCAGAAGCTCCTGCGCGCTGGGGTGAAGGACATGGTGCGCATTTCGGACGCGCGGATGAGCGGCACGGCGTTCGGGACCATCGTGCTCCACGTGACGCCGGAGGCCGCGGTGGGAGGACCGCTGGCCCTGGTGGCTACGGGCGATCGCATCAGGATGAGCGTGAAGGAGCGGAAGCTCGACCTTCTCGTGGACGAGGCGGAGCTAGCGCGGCGGCGCGCGACGTGGCGGCCCGCGGGCGGGCCGGAGCGCGGGTATCGCAAGTTGTACATGGACCACGTGCTCCAGGCCGACCTCGGCTGTGACTTCGATTTCCTGCGCGCGTCGCGGTAGCGGCTCCCTGGAGTAGGAGCGGCACGTCAGCGTCTGGCGCCCGGGTGGATCGCCGGATTGCCGGTATTCCAGTGGACGGTCTGCTTGACCTTCGCGATCTTCCACCCCGCGGAGGTGCGGCGGAGAGTGTGAGTGTAGGTGCAGTAGGTGTCGAAGCGCTCGCCGTCATCCGCGCGATGCCGGTGAATCACCGCGGCGGAGACGCAGGTGGCCGTGTCGCCTTCGACGGTGACCTGGTGGTTGGTGCTGAGGTGGAGCGTCTGGAGGTGTTCGAGGGCGCTGCGGCGCTTGGCCACGAAGTCGCCGGCCGCCACCTTCGAGGGCGGCTCGCCCCGGAGATCGGAGTAGTCGGTCTCGATCTCGTCCAGAAAGCAGCGGCGACAGCTCTCCCAATCCTTCAGATCGAGCGATCGTGCGAATGTGAGCACCACGTCGCTCACCGCTGTGCGATCTCCCAGCTCACTGAGCGAGCGTTCATCCGCCATTTGGATCGAGCTCTCCATGATTGTGGAATCTGCTTGAAATTCAGGCTTTTGCTTTCGGAGCCGCACTCCTTCGAAGGATACCAATATTTCCAATAGGTTATCTAATCAGTCCCCAGGTTGCCCACATGTTGTGGATAAGCAACTCGCCCAGCACACCATGTTGGGTGTCCTCCAGGCTGGGCAGTATCGAAAAAGGTAAATGTTGACAGGGGTTTATCCGTCGATTAGATTAGCGGGCGAGCTCATCGGAAAGGTGGAGGAAGCTGATGATCACCGTTCCAGCGCACCGCGTGAAGCAATTCGGCGTGGAGTTCTTCCAGGCCTCCTTTTCGGCGAAGGATATCGATCGGCTGGTCAAGTTCGAGGTCCTCGGCTACGCGGGCGCGGCCGCGGCGCCACCGGCGAAGGGCAAGCGCAGCAATCGGTCGCGCGTAAACTGGGAGGCTCTCGAGAAGAGGATCGGCGAGAGCGAGGCAGCCTACCAGCGGCCGGTCATCCGCCGCAAGATCGACGAGCTCGTCGGCTACTACCGGGATTGCAAGGACGCGGGCACCCTCCCCGCTATCCCGGGCGCAGTCATCATCACCTCCGAGAAGCGCTTCACCTTCACTCCAATGGCGAGCCAGCACGACCTGGGCCTGCTCCAGATCCCCGAGGAGCATGGGGTCCTGCGCGTGCTCGATGGCCAGCATCGACTCCTTGCCCTCCACGCGCTGACCCAGGCGGGAGAGAACCTGGGCATCGAGGTGCCCGCGGTGCTCTTCGACCGGCTCGACGCCCGCCAGACAGTGGAGCTCTTCGTCACCATCAACGCCAAGCACACGCGTCTGAATCCGTCCCACATCGTAAGCCTGGCCGGTCGCAAGCTCTATCCCGATCCAAACCAGGCCCTCGCTCACGACGTGATCCGGTCGCTGAACGAGGACGACACCTCGCCGCTCGCGGGCGAGATCAAGATGCTCGGCACCGGGCGTGGCCGCGTCTCCCAGGCCCCGCTCGCCGAGGAGATCGTGGACTTCTTCGAGACGGTAGAAAAGATCGGGGGCGGGGCCCGGACCAACGAGCTTCGCCAGAACGCCAAGCGCTTCTTCCTCAACTACATGAAAGCAGTGGCGGGCGTCTTCCCCACCGCGTGGGCGGGGCGGAAGTACTCGATCAAGACCGGCTCGGCCCTGCGCGCCTTCATCCGTGTCGCTCCCGATGTGATGGCACGGGCGCGCGAGCTCAAGCGCGACGCCTACGACCACAACGCGATCCGCGCCGCGGTGGCCCCGTGGGCCGAGCGACTCAAGGATCGTCGCTTCGAGACCGAGGGCGAGTGGAAGAGCAAGCTGCAGGGCGGCACGCGGGGCACGGTGGAAGCGCTCACCCGCGAGCTGCGTGACGCGCTTCGCTAGCTCCCGCTAGGCCTGTTCCGCCCAGGGGAAGTTCGCCTCGAGGATCTCGAAGCTCTTCTTGCCTCCCGGAAGCTGCGCCGTCACCGTGTCACCCACCTTCTTGCCGATCAGCGTGCGCGCGAGCGGCGCCATGATCGAGATGCGGCCGTTTGCGGGGTCAGCCTCTTCCGAGCCCACGATCTGATAGCGGGTCTCCTTCCCCGCTTCGTCCTCGAGGCGTACGGTGGACCCGAAGGTGATGCGGTCACCCGAGGTCGGCGGCTCGATGACTTCTGCCGCCCCCACCTTGCCCTCCAGATCGGCGATGCGCGCCTCGACGAAGCTTTGCTTCTCGCGGGCGGCATGATACTCCGCGTTCTCGGAAAGATCGCCGTGGGCCCGCGCCTCGGCGATGGCGCGAGTGATGGCGGGCCGCTCGACGCGCTTGAGGCGGTCGAGCTCCTCCTTGAGACGGTGGTGCCCCTGGCGCGTCATGGGTGTGCGTGGAATGGCCATTACTTGTCGACCGGAACCGTCTCGCCCTGGATCTTCACCTGGGCCCCCGCGTAGAGCCCCTTGATCCAGCGCGCCCACGCCTCGTTGCGCTTCGACTCGACGAGCTGCGTGCGCATGTCGTCGCGCATCTTGGCGAAACCCTCCGGATCGGCTGGCTTGCGCTCGACCGTCTTGATCACGTAGACCCCGCTGGGGGTTCGCACGGGATCGGAGATGGCACCCACCGCCGTGCGCAGGGCAGCGAGCAGCACAGGCCCGGGAAGGGCCTCCTTGTCCTTGGGCGGCTCCGCTCTCGAGAAGAGAGGCGTCCCTCCCGTCTGGAGCTTGTCGCGGTGGGCCACCGCGAGGAAGTCGCCGCCGCCCACGCTCGCCGCGAAAGCCTTGGCCCGCTCCTCCGCCGCGGTCTGGGCTCGCTCGCGCTTCACCGCTTCCACCACCTTGTCCTTGATGTCCGCGAAGGGCGGCACGCCCGCGGGAACCTGCTCGGTCACGCGGACGATGACGAAGCCGCCCGCGGTCTTGATCACGGGCGACACGCCACCCATGGAGAGACCGAACACCGTGTCCTCGAGCTGCTGATCGCGGCCGATTCCCTCGAGGCCGTCTCCGCGCGCGGTGGCGGTGTCCTTCACGTCGAGGCCGAGCTTCTTCGCCTCGGCGGAGAAATCCTTGGCGGACAGCAGCGCGGTACGCGCCTCGTCGGCTCGAGTCTGGGCCGCGCGCTCGCTGCGCTCGGCGGCGAGCGTGTCCTTGATCTTCGCCGCGATCTCCCGGAAGGGCTGGAGCCCGCCCTCCTGCACGTCGATTACTTTGATGGCGTGATAGCCGAAGGGCGTACGCACGGGCTGGGGGGAGATCTCGCCCTTCTTCAGCGCGAAGAGCGCCTCCTCGAATTGGGGCACCATCTCGCCCTTGCCCACGAAGCCAAGGTCGCCGCCCTGCGAGGCGGTGGCGGTGTCCTCGGACAGCTCCTTGGCGAGCTTGCCGAAGTCCTCCCCTGCCTTGGCGCGACGGATCGCCTCCGCGATGGTGGCCTTCGACTTGTTCTCCGCCTCGCTACCCCCGGTGGGAGGCACGCGCACCAGGATGTGCGCGGCGTGGTAGCGCTGCGGACGCTCGAACTCCGCGCGGTGTTCCTTGTAGTACGCCTCGGCATCGGCATCCGTCACCGCCGGGGTGAAGGCCTTGGGGGTGATGACCACGTACTGGATGCGCCGACGCTCCGGCCGGCTGAAGAGCGCCTCGTGCCCCTTGAGATACGCCTCGGCGTCGGCATCGGTGACCGTGATCTGGGCGAGGAGAGACGCGGTCTCCACCACCGCCCAGTCGGCGCGCACGCGCTCGTAGCGGGCGTTGTACACCTGCTCCACCTCGGCGTCGGACACCTTGATGCCTTCCTTGACGATGGACTCCATCTTCTGGCGCAGCATCTCGCGGCGCACCTCGTTCTCGAACTCCGAGGGCTCGATGCGCACCTGGCGGAGCTGGGTGAGGTAGCGCTCACGCGAGAAGCGACCGTCCTCCTGGAAGGCGGGAATGGACTGGATGCGGAGCCGCAGCTCGTCGTCGCTGACCGTGATGCCCTCGCGCTTCGCCTGCTGGAGGACGAGGGCCTCCTGGATGAGATCGTTGATCACCTGCTGAGTGAGCCCGAGGCGCTCCGCCATCTCCGGCGTGATGTTCTGCTGGTAGGCGCGCCGATAGTACTCGAGGTAGTTGCGCTGCATGCGCTGGAAGCGCGCGGGGGGAATCTCCTCTCCGTTGACGGAGGCGACAGCGTTGGAGCGCGCATTGCCCAAGCGCAGGTCGGAGCCGAAGTAGAGGAAGGAGGTGACGATGAAGGCGACGATCACGAACAGGAGGATGAGCTTCAGCCCCCTGAGGTACTCGCGCATGGCTCCAATCAGCACCTGGGCCTCCTTGGAAGAATCGACCGTCGTCCCGGCAGAGTCCTAGCCTACCACAGGCCGCCGGAGCGACTACGCGCCCACCACCTTGCGCACGGCGGGCATGGCGAAGTAGATCACGAAGGCCACCGCCGTCCCGTACATCATGCCGTGTACCTCTGCGCCCTTACCCCGCAGGAGCTTGATCACGCAGTAGGAGACGAAGCCCGCCCCGATGCCATCGGTGATGGAGTAGGTGAACGGCATGAGGGCCACGGTGAGGAGGGCGGGAAATCCTTCCTCGAGATCGCCGAAGGGAATCTGGCGCACGAGCGCCGTCATGAGGAAGCCGACGAGGATGAGGGCGGGCGCGGTGGCCTGTGCGGGGACGATGCCCGCCACCGGCGCGAAGAACAGGGCAAGGAGGAAGCACACGCCGGTCACCACCGAGGCGAGCCCGGTGCGCGCGCCCGCCGCCACCCCGGCCGATGACTCGACGAAGGTCGTGGCGGAGGAGGCGCCCGCCGCCCCGCCCGCCGCCGCGGCGAGCGAATCCACGAGGAGCACGCGGTTCAGGCGCGGGAGATCGCCCTCCGGCGTCAGCCAGCCGCCCTCGGCGCCGACGCCGATCACCGTGCCCATGGTGTCGAAGAAGTCGGAGAGCATGATGGAAAAGATCGTCACCACCGCGGTGATCACGCCCACCCGCGCGAAGACGGAGAGGTCGACGCCCGATCCCAGGCTCGAGAAGTCCGGCCACGCGGTGAGGGTCTTCGGGATCACCGCCTGCCCGGGGAGAGGAAATGCCCGGCCGCCCGTCCACGCGTTGACAATCATGGCGAGGATGGTGGTGGCGAAGATGCCGAGGAGGAGACCGGCGGTCATGCCGCGCGACTGGAACCACAGCACGAGGAGCAGGCCGAACAGCGCCACCGCCACCGGCGCCGAGGTGAGTACTCCCAGGGTGACCGGCACCCCGGGCGGTCCCGGCTTGACGATGCCCGAAGCATTGAGGCCGATGAAGAGGATGAAGAGCCCGATCCCCACGCCGATGGCCTGTTTCAGCGAGGCGGGGATGGCCTTCATGATCGCCTCGCGCAGTCCGGTGACGACGAGCACGGTGATCACCAGGCCTTCGAGCAACACCACGCCCATGGCGGCCTGCCACGGCAGCTTCATCCCTGCCACCAGCTGATACGCCACGGCGGCGTTCAGCCCCATGCCGGAGGCGAGGGCGAGTGGATAGTTCGCCACCAGCCCCATGGCGATCGTCATCACGCCCGCCACCAGGCAGGTACTGGCCTGGGTCGCCGCGAAGGGCGGGCCCTGGCCCTGCAAGGCGGGAATTCCCGCGAAGCCCAGGATGGCCGGGTTCACGAAGATGATGTAGGCCATGACCATGAAGGTGGTCAGGCCACCGCGAATTTCACCGCCCACGGTCGCGCCCGCGCGAGCGAGACCGAAGCAGCGCTCGAGCACGCTTCAGTGATCCTCGGAGTGCTCGACCTGCGGCTGCCTGCGGCCCTCCTCCGGCACCACCCGGCGCGCCACCGTGAGAAAGCCGGTGTGCGCAACCATGCGATGGAAGGGGCGCACGGATAGCCCCTCGATGTTCCACGGACGCATCAGCGTCTCGAAGGTCTCCACCAGCGCATAGCCGGGATGCTGGCGCAGCGCCTCGGAGAGCTGGTGCGACTGGATGATGGTGGGCACGTAGGAGAGGAAGATGCCGCCCGAGCGCAGCACACGGGTGACGGGCTCCACGAGATGCCAGGGCTCCGGCAGGTCGAAGACGGCGCGATCCACCATCTCCTCCTCGCCGAGCCCTTCCTCCACAGGACGCAGGCGCACGGCCAAATTCGACACCTCGCCCATGCGCATTTGGATGTTGGCGAGCGCGCGGCGCGCGAAGTCCTCGCGCTGCTCATAGGTGATGACTTTTCCCTCCGGCCCCACCGCGCGGAGGAGAGTGAGGGTGAGGGCGCCGGAGCCCATGCCCGCCTCGAGCACGCGCGCCCCCGGGAAGATATCCGCCCAGAAGAGGAGCACGGCGAGGTCTTTGGGATAGATGACCTGGGCGCCGCGCGGCATGTCGAGGACGTACTCGGCCAGCGTGGGGCGCAGAGCGAGACAGCGCGTGTTCTTGGAGGTGCGTACCCAGGAGCCGTCGGGCTGGCCGATGATGGCGTCATGCTGGATCCATCCCCGGTCGGAGTGGAAGGTCTCGCCCTTGCGCAGGAAGACGAGATGGCGCTTCCCGCGCTGATCGATGAGCAGCACCTGCTCGCCGTCCTGAAAGCGATCGAGGATTGTCACGGACTCGACGTCCTCACCGCGTGCGCGGCTCGGGCAAGGTCAGGGAGACGGCGGAGCCCAGGATCGGCATGAGCGCCGAGATCCAGAGCGCCGAGCTGAGCCCCCAGCGGTCGGCGACCCAGCCGAGCGCGGTGGCCCCGACGCCGCCCGCGCCGATGGCGAAGCCCACGATGAGGCCCGAGGCCATGCCGAGATTGCGCGGCATGTACGCCTGTCCCAGGACTACCGCCGTGGTGAAGGTCGATACCAGCACCAGGCCGAGGGCACCCAGGAGCACGATGGTCCACACGCCGCTCACGAGGAGAAAGCCCACGGCGAGGGGCGCGGAAAGAAAGAACACGATGACCATGAAACGCCGGGGGCCGATGCGATCCGCGATGGGGCCCGCGATCAGCGTCCCCGCCGCGCCCGCGCCGAGGAACACCGCGAGGAGCGTGCCGACCATGCGCGGATCACCCTTGAGCACCTCGAGGTAGTAGAAGGGCATGTAGGTCGTGAAGCCGAGCTGCGTCCACGAACGGATGGAGATGACCAGGACGAGGAGGGTCATGGCGCCCACCATCGTCTGGGGGGCGGAGGCTCGGCCCTCCGTGCGCGCGGGTAGCGGACGCGAGAGACCGGGAAGCACCGCCATGAGGAGGACCGCCGCGAAAAGGCCGGGCAGCACCATGCCGAGGCTGCCCGGCATGCCGAACGTGGTAATGAGCGCGGTGATGAGGGGCGGGCCCAGCGCGACTCCGATGTTGCCTCCCGTGGAGAAGATGGAGACGCCGGTGGCTTTTTTGGCTCCCGCGACCTGGGTCGCCGTGCGATAGCCCTCGGGATGATAGGCGGCGACGCCAAAACCACTCAGCATGACGAGGGCGAGCACGGTGAGGTACGACGGCGCCACGCCCGTGAGCCCGATGCCGACCGCGGAGAGGACCACGGATAGCGGCAGGAGCCACCGCCGCGCCGTCTTGTCCGCGAGAAAGCCGAACAGCGGCTGGATGAGCGAGGAGGTGACGTTCGACATGAGCACGATGATGCCGGTGGCCGTATAGGTGAGCCCGAGCGCGGTCTTCAGATACGGCAGGAGCGCGGGAAGCGAGCCCTGATTCGTGTCGATGACGAGGTGCCCCAGGGCGAGCAGGCTCAGCAGGCGATAGTTGGGCTTCGACTGATCGACGGGGACGCGAAGCGGGACGGCGGACGCAGGCAAGGCCACGGCGGGAGCGTTCGGGTCAGGACTCATAGATCTCCTATGCTACACCAGCGCACCGCGACGTGATCACCGGGACGAGTCAGGCCGACGCGCGCCGATGCCGGCAATCTTCGTCCAGGGCGGCGCGCGCGGCCTCGAGGAAGCGCGCGATGTGCTCGTCGGTGTGGGCGAGCGAGAGATAGAGCTTGGTCGACATGGGATTGAGGAAGATGCCACGCCGGAAGAGACCGAGGAGATAGGCGCGGGCAAGCGCCCGATTCGAGGCGTACGCGCTCCGGTAGTCCACCACCTCGCGGTCGGTAAAGATCACCGCGGCGAGCGGGCCGTCACCCTGCACGTGCGCGGTCACGCCCGTGGCCTTCATCACCGCGCGCAAGCCGGAGCGGAGGCTCTCGCCAAGAGCGAAGAGGCGATCGTAGGTGCCGGGCTTCCGCAGCTCGGCGAGGGTGGCGCGCGCGGCCGCGGTCGAAACGGGATTGCCGCCGAGGCTCGAGGCGAACCACACATACTGCGGCTCGCCCAGGCGGTCCTCGCGGACCAGATCCATGATGTCCGCACGTCCCACCACCGCGCCGATTGGATAGCCGCCTCCCAGCGCCTTGCCCAGCGTGGCGAGGTCAGGACGAACGCCGTAGTACGCCTGGGCGCCTCCGTAGGCGAGGCGGAAGCCCGTCACCGTCTCGTCGAAGATCAGGAGCAGGCCGAGCTCGGCGCTGATCTCGCGCAGGCCTTGGAGGAATCCGGGCTGGGGCGAGGTGCATCGATGCAGCGGCTCCACGATGATGCCCGCGAGCTCGCCGCGATGCGCCTTCAGGATGGCCGTCGTCGTCCGCAGATCGTTGTAGGGTGCGACGAGCACGTCGGCGGTCGCGCCCGGTCCCAAGCCCGCCGAGGTCGGCTCGCCATGGGGGAAGTCGAGGAGCCGGTGCGGGAAGAGGCTGACGGTGCCGACGTCGTTGGCGCCGTGATACGCGCCATCGAACTTCAAGATTTTCGGCCGCCCCGCGTAGGCGCGCGCGAGCCGCACGGCATACGAGGTCGCCTCGGTGCCCGACGCGCAGAAGCGCACACGCTCCGCGCAGGCCACCGCGGCCACGATGTCCTCGGCGAGGCCGAGGGCCGGCTCCGTCACATACGCGAAGTTGGAGCCGAGAGCGGCCTGCGTGGTGGCCGCCGCCCGCACGGCGGGGTGTGCGTGCCCGAGGAGCACGGAGCCCCAGCCCATGGTGAAGTCCGTGAAGGCGCGGCCTTCGCTGTCCCACACGGTGGCGCCTTCGCCGCGAGTGAGCACGGTGGCGAGCTCCGGCGGAAGGTCGTACTCGCCGAGCGATCCGCCGGGAAAGACCGCGAGGGATCGCTCGGCCGCTCTCGTCACGCCGCGCTCACATGCCGAAGGCGTCGAGGCCCGTGATGTCGCGGCCCACGATCAGGGTGTGGATGTCGTGGGTGCCCTCGTAGGTGTTGACCGTTTCCAGGTTCATCATGTGGCGGATGATCGGATGCTCGTCCACGATGCCCGCCGCGCCCAGGATGTCGCGGGCCATGCGCGCGCTGTCGAGGGCCATCTGCACGTTGTTCCGCTTGGCCAGGGAGATCTGCTGGGGCCGCGCCGCGCCCTCGTCCTTGAGCTGGCCCAGGCGGAGACACAGGAGCTGGGCTTTGGTGATCTCCGTGATCATCCACACGAGCTTCTGCTGCACGAGCTGGAAGGAGCCGATGGGCTTGCCGAACTGGATGCGCTGCTGCGAATAGCGGAGCGCCCAGTCGTAGCAGGCCATGGCCGCGCCGATCGCCCCCCACGCGATGCCGTAGCGCGCCTGGGAGAGACAGCCCAGGGGCCCGCGGAGGCCCTTCACGTTGGGCAGCTTGTTCTCGAGGGGAATCTTGCAGTCGGCGAAGGCCAGCTCCGAGGTGATCGAGGCGCGCATGGAGAACTTGCCGTGGATGTCGAGGGTGGAGAAGCCGGGCGTCCCGCGCTCCACCAGATAGCCGCCGATCTCGCCATCGTCGCCCTTGGCCCACACCACCCCCACCTCCGCCACCGAGCCATTAGTGATCCACAGCTTGGTGCCGTTCAGCACGTACTCGTTGCCCTTCTTGACGGCGCGCGTGGCCATGGAGCCGGGGTCGGAGCCGTGATCGGGCTCGGTAAGTCCGAAGCAGCCGAGGGCCTCGCCGGATTGGAGCCGCGGCAGCCACTTCTCCTTCTGCGCCTCCGAGCCGTAGGTGTAGATCGGGTACATGACGAGCCCGCTCTGCACGGAGGCGAAGGAGCGCAAGCCCGAGTCGCCGCGCTCCAGTTCCTGCATGATGAGCCCGTAGGCGACGTTGTCGAGGCCCGCGCAGCCGTAACCCGTGAGGGTGGCCCCGAACACGCCCATCTCGCCGAGGGGCTTGGCCACCTCGAGGGGGAAGGTGCCGTCGCGATGGTGCTGGCTCACCATGGGCACGAACTCCTTCTCCACCCAGTCGCGGACGGCATCCCGCACCATCCGCTGTTCCTCGCTCAGCAAGGCCTCGATCCCGTAGTAGTCGACGCCGCGATAGTCGCTCATCGGTGCATCCTTCTCGCCGGCCGTCCGGCGACTAGAGGTTGGTCGGGTGCGCGGGACGCTCTTCGCCGAGCGCCCGATTGAGCGCCTTGGCCAGGAGCTCGTCGTGCTCGTGCGTCTTGGCGAAGATACGGCACTGCGCCACCTTGCCGGGTAGATACTTGAGCAAATCCTTGAACGGCTCTGCGGATACCGTGCGCGTGGCTGGATCGTAGACGTAGATCTGGCGGTCTCCCCTGCCGATGGGATTGAGGGGGCGCGGATCCTGCTGCGCCATGTCGATCTTGAAGGGAAAGTCCTGCATGGCCGGCGGCAGGAGCTCGCGCACGCGCTGCTCCACCTCCTCCGCCTTCATGAAGCCGAATCCTCGCCGCGGCTCGAAAAGATCGAGCACCACCTCGTGCGACATGCGCCACTTGAGCCGCCGGTCGAGGATGTGCCGCCATTCCTGGCCGAGGGCCTTGCGCTCCGGGTCGTCGGCGTGCTCCCAGCGCGCCACTTCCTCGAGGAGCGTCCACTCCGTGAGGTGGAGATAAGGCTCGATGCTCTTGTTGAGGTCGTGGGGGAAGACGAGGCGCATGGTGTCGCGGAAGATCTCCTTGAGGTGCAGGTCGATGCCCCGCGTGGTGCGATGGTAGTAGACGTTGGTGTACATGTAGAAGCGCGCGTTCAGGAACATGATGAAGGCCTGGATGCCGCCTCGGTCGAGGGTGAGGCCCTGCTCGCTGAAGAACGAGTAGTAGATGATGCGCTCGATGTCGATAGGCCCTACCGCCACTCCACACATGTAGGAGTCGCGGAGCACATAGTCCATGTTGTCCGCGGTGTAGATGCCGCTGAGCAGCGGCTTGAGGTGCGCGAGCCAGCGCGGATGCCGCGCCTCCGGCTTGGTGTAATCCTTGCCCATGAGATAGCAGATCCAGTCGGGGTCGATCGATTCCCCCGGCTCGAACGACGCGCTGGGGCTGCGCCGGAGATTGCAGATCAGGTCGCTGATCTGCTCCCGAATGATGCGCTGGCCGAGAATCTCGTGGGTGAGGCCGAAGTCGGCGAGGAAGTTGTCGTCGAAGAAGTGGCCGAAGGGGCCGTGGCCGATGTCGTGGAGGAGACCGGCCATCCGGAGGAGTTCCTCGAACAGCGCTCCAGAGGGCGCGTCGGGAAACTCGGCCTTGAGTGACGGGTAGAGCTGCTGGGCGAAGCGCCCGGCCAGATGCATGGCCCCCAGCGAATGCTGGAAACGACTGTGCTCGGCGGCGGGAAAAACCCATCGCGCCGACTGGAGCTGGGGCACGCGCCGGAGCCGCTGCATCCACGGCGAGTCGAGGAGGTCCTGCTCCGTCGCTTCGCCGGGGACGCCGTCCGGGCGCGTGTAGAGGATGTAGTGATGGATCGGATCGGCGATGAGCCCGCGGCCCTGGTAAGTATCGACGCCGGGCATCGGGCCAGCTATCGGTCGTTGGTCAGGAAGAGGCGGTAGCGATCCACGGAGCGCACGGTGATCGACTCGAGACGCGTCGCCCGCATGACCACGAGCTGGATCTCCTGGCCCGGCGCGCCGAGCCAGAGGCGGCGATAGAAGTCGGCCTGGCTCGACACCTCCTGGCCGTTCATGCGCACGATCATGTCGCCGGGGCGGAAGCCGGCCATGCGCGCCGGACCGACGGGCGACACGCCGGCGACCATGAGCCCGCCGTCCGTCTCCCGCGTGTAGAGGCCGAGCCACGGCCGTGGCGGACGGCTTTCCACGCGTCCCTTGGCGATCAACTCGTCCTTGCCTCCCAGGAACTGCTCGATGGGAATGGCCATGTTCACGAACGGAGCCTCGCCCAGGCGCAGGGAGGTGATGCCTACCACGGCACCCGTCTGGTCAACCAGGGCCGCCCCTCCGAAGGCTGCGTTGTACGGGGCGACGAAGAGCGCGCGCTCCAGCATGTATTCCCAAGAAGCCGCGAAGGAGCGGATCGACTTGACGGCGCCCGGCGTCGCCACCAGCGAGCCTTCTTCGTCCATGCCCACCGTGCCCGTGACGGCACCCACCGTGAGTCCGGCCGAGCTGCCCAGGGTGGCGGTCGGCCAGGGACCCGAGCCCTCGAGCTTGATCACACCCAGCCCCGACTCGAGATCGAGCCCGGCGACTTTGGCCTCCACTTTCGTTCCGTCGCGCAGCAGCACCTCGACGCGCGCGGCGTCGATGAGCAGGTAGCTCACGGTCAGTCCGTAGCCCGCGGCGTCGAAGATGACCCCACTCCCCCAGCGCTCGGCGCCGAGAGTGAGGGCCGAGGGCCGATCGGGCGGCACCTCGACACGAATGCCGATGATGGCGGGCGCCACGTGCTCGATGTGGGTCGGCAGCGCCGACGCGCGCTTGGGATCGATGCGCGGGGCGGTCGCCTGCGGCGCCGCGCCGAGCAGCGCGGGGAGACACAGGAGGAGAGAGACGAGCGTAGCGCCCCGAGGCATGGCTATCGCTTGGAGTATTGCTGCTCGTAGTACGCGCGGAAGGCGCCCGACTTGATGGGCTTCCACCAGGATTCGCGCTCCCGGTACCAGGTCACCGTCGCTTCGAGGGCGGCGCCGAAGGAGTGCGCGGGCTTCCAGCCGAGGGCGGCGACCTTGCTGGAGTCGAGGGCATAGCGCCGGTCGTGTCCCGGCCGATCGGTCACGGGCCGGACGAGGCTCTCCGGCTTGCCCAGGAGATGGAGCACCTGTCGCGTGAGGACCACGTTCTCCACCTCGTGGCCGCCGCCGATATTGTAGATCTCACCGTCTTTGCCTTTGCGGAGCACGAGGTCGATGGCCGCGCAATTGTCCAGCACGTAGAGCCAGTCGCGCACGTTCTTGCCGTCGCCGTACAGGGGCAGCGGCTTGTCCTCGAGGGCGTTGGTGATGAAGAGGGGGATAACCTTCTCCGGATACTGATACGGCCCGAAGTTGTTGCTGCTCCGGGTGATGAGCACGGGGAGCCGGTGCGTGGTCCAGTAGGCGCGGGCGAGGAGATCCGCCGCCGCTTTGGAGGCGGAGTAGGGATTGGACGGGTTGAGGGCGTCCACTTCCCGCGCCGCACCCTTGGCGATGCTGCCGTACACCTCGTCGGTGCCGATGGCCACGAAGCGCCGGACCTTCCGCTCGCGCGCCGCCTCGAGGAGAGTGAAGGTGCCGTTGGCGTTGGTCCGGAGAAACTCGTCGGCCGCCGCGTTCGAGCGGTCCACGTGCGTCTCGGCGGCGAAGTGCACCACCGCGTCTGCGCCATCCATCAAGTCGCGCACCAATGCGCCATCGCAGATGTCGCCGCGCACGAAGCGATAGCGCGGGTCCTTCTCGATATCGCGCAGGTTCTCGAGGTTGCCCGCGTAGGTGAGCTTGTCGAGATTGATCACGCTGTCCTCGGGATGACTACCCAGGACATGCCGCACGAAGTTCGAGCCGATGAAACCGGCCCCGCCGGTCACGAGTAGCTTCACGAGAGCCTATCCTTTGACGACGTCCCAGACGTCGGCGCCGACGAAGTCCCAGGGCAACCGACCTTCGTCGCCCTCGGTGGGAGACGCCTGAAATTGCACGTCCACGAAATAGATGATGCGGCCGCGCGCGGCGCCGATGTTCTTGACGCCATGGGCCACGCCGGGAGGAATGCGGACCAGGCGCGAAACGCCGTCTCCCATCGGGAGGCGACGAATGACCTTCTCGGTGGGCGAGCCCGCCCGCACGTCGACCAGGACGAGGAGCATCTTGTCGCTCGGCGGGATGAACCAGACGTCGGTCTGTCGCCGGTGCAGATGGAAGGCCTTGATGACACCAGGGTCCATCTCGCTATAGTTGACCTGCTTCACCTCGAATCCCGGCAGGGCGGCATGCATGCCCGCCGTGAGCCGGCCCAGCTCTGTGAGGCTTCCGCCGTCGTCACCGAAGCGCTTGAGCTCGACGATATCCACACCCTGGATGGAAGGCTGGGAGGCGTAATCCTGGACCGAGAGCGCGCGCTGCGCCTCGTCGTTCAGGCGCACGGAGCGATACCTCGACTGCCGATTGACCCTTCCATTTCGCTGCCGATTATAGCAGTCTTGACCAGGGTTTGACAGGAAGCACGGGCCTTGTCCCTTGATCCGACCGGGAATGGTGGTAACATGAAGCCGCCGATTTCAAAGACACAATCGTCACTCAGGGAGTGAGCGCATGAAGACGTTGAAGGAAATGCTGGCCGAGGCTAGGCAGGTCATCCCGGAGCAGCCTCCGGCCGAACTCAAGAAGCGGCTGGATGCGGGCGAACCCGTGGTCGTCGTCGACGTGCGCGATCCCGACGAGTATCGGGACGGATCCATCGAGGCCGCCACCAACATCAGCCGGGGCTTCCTCGAGTTCCGGATCGGCACTGTGGCGGCTGAGCCAACCACCCCCGTGGTGCTCTACTGCCAAACCGGCTTGCGTTCGATGCTGGCGGCCAAGGCCCTGCACGACCTCGGCTACACGAACGTGATCAACCTGCAGGGCGGCTTCCAGCGCTGGGCGCAGTCGGGGCTGCCCGTGGTGAAGGACACACCGCTGGCCGGCGATCAGATCCAGCGCTACAGCCGCCACTTCCTCCTCTCACAGGTGGGTGAGAAGGGGCAGCGCAAGCTTCTCCGCTCCAAGGTGCTCTTGATCGGCGCGGGCGGCCTGGGATCGCCGACCGCACTCTACCTGGCGGCGGCCGGCGTGGGCACCATCGGCCTCATGGACGGCGACGTGGTCGACGTGTCGAACCTCCAGCGCCAGGTGCTCCACACCACGGCGAGCGTGGGGCGGCCCAAGGTCGACTCGGGGGCCGAGACCATCCAAGCCCTCAACCCGGATGTGAACGTGATCAAGCTGCCCACGCGCATCGACGTTGACAACGTGATGGACATCATCAAGGACTACGACCTCGTCGTGGACGGTTCGGACAACTTCGACACGCGCTACCTCGTCAACGACGCTTGCTACCTCGCAGGCAAGACCAACGTCCACGGCTCCATCTTCCAGTTCGAAGGCATGGCCTCGGTCTTCGCCCCCCACCAGGGCCCATGCTATCGCTGCCTCTATCCCACGCCGCCTCCGCCGGGCCTCGTGCCCTCCTGAAGCGAGGCGGGCGTCCTGGGCGTGCTCCCAGGCATCATCGGCGTGGTGCAGGCGACGGAAGCGGTGAAGCTGCTGCTGGGCATCGGCGAGCCGCTCATCGGGCGTCTCCTCACCTACGACGCGCTGGGCATGCGCTTCCGTGAGGTCAAGCTACGGCGCGATCCAAAGTGTCCGCTGTGCGGCGACCACCCCACCATTCGAGATCTCTCGATCCATCGCGAGGGGGCGGCTGCCGTGTGCGCCGTCGACGGAGACGGCCATCCCGAACCGGTCGCCGTTTCCGCCGCCAAGGCCGGAGGTTAGCCGGCCGCTCCTCGCGTGGCTCGCCGTCGCCGCCCGGGCCCTCGCCCTGGTCGTGATGGCGGTGCTCGGCTGGCAGATCCTCCAGCGCGACCTCGACTTCACCGCGGGCGGCAGCGCGCTTTGGTTCTTCCACGGTATCGACCTCGTCATTCATGAGGCGGGGCATGCTTTTGCCTTCGTTCTCCCGCGCTTCTTCTCCGTGCTCGGCGGCTCGGCCCTCCAAGTGCTGCTGCCGGCCATGTGCGCCCTGATCTTCCTTCACCAGGGCCAGCTCGCCTCCTTCGCGGTGGCCCTCTTCTGGACGGGCGAGAGCATCAGCGACGTTGCCATCTACATGGCCGACGCGCGAGCCCAGGCGCTGCCGCTGATCGGTGGACACGTCGCCGTACATGACTGGAACTATCTGCTTGGGCAGCTCCACCTGCTCGGCTGGACGCAGTCAATCGCGCGGCTCACGCTGGGCGTGGGCATCTTACTCATCGTGATCTCCCTCGCCATTGTGGCCAACGAGACGCACCGGGCCTGGCAGGGCGCCGCGCGCGCGTAGCTGCCGCTCGCGATCAGACGGCCACCACCGCCACTTGGTGGGCGGCGAGCCAGCCCGATACCTTGGCCCAGGCCTGTGGCTCGCGCCGCTGCCATGCGCGCACCGCTTCGGCGGGCACCACCACGTAGGGCATACTATCGCGCACCACCGCTTCCACGAAGCGTGCCAGGTCCGTCTGCGAGGTACGCAGCTCCGTCAGCAGTTCCTCTGTCTGCATGGTTGACCCTCCTTTGCCCATGAGAGTCTCCGTGAAGTGTTGCCCCCGTGTGGCACGGCGATGAAGAAGCGGTAGCAGATTCCGCACCGCTCGCGTGCACGGGGTTTGCTACTCTGCAGGGGACATGACGTCCATGCACTGCCAGAAGGGGATCATTCTCGCCGGCGGCTCCGGCACACGGCTCTATCCCATCACGCGCGCAGTGAGCAAGCAGCTCTTGCCGATCTACGACAAGCCGATGGTTTACTACCCGCTCTCCGCGCTCATGTTGGCGGGCATCCGCGACATCCTGATCATCTCCACGCCAGACGACATCGGAGGCTTCGAGCGCCTGCTCGGCGACGGGAGCGGCATCGGCATCTCCATCCGCTACGCCGTGCAGCCCAAGCCCGAAGGCCTGGCCCAGGCCTTCATCATCGGACGCCAGTTCGTGGGCGCGGATCACGTGGCCCTCGTCCTCGGTGACAATCTGTTCTACGGGCAGGGCTTTCAGGGCATGCTGAACCGAGCGGCGAGCCGACGCGAGGGCGCCACGGTATTCGCCTACGCGGTGAAGTCGCCCGAGCGCTACGGCGTGGTGGAGCTCGACGCGCAGGGCCGCGCCATCTCCCTCGAGGAAAAGCCCGTCAAGCCGCGCTCGCATCTCGCGGTCACCGGGCTCTACTTCTACGACAACCAGGTGGTCGACATCGCGGCGGAACTCAAGCCTTCCGCGCGCGGGGAGCTCGAGATCACTGACGTGAATCGCGAGTATCTGAACCGCGGCCAGCTCCACGTGGAGTCGTTCTCGCGCGGCTTCGCCTGGCTCGACACGGGCACCCACGAATCGCTCCTTCAGGCCTCCACCTTCATCGAGACCATCGAGCTGCGCCAGGGCCTCAAGGTCGCGTGTCTCGAGGAGGTCGCCTACCACAAGGGCTTCATCACCGCGGATCAGCTCGAGGCGCTGGCCCACAGCCTGCCCAACGCCTACGGGCAATACCTCCTGGATCTCCTCAAGTGAGTGAGGAGGCGCTCCGGAAGATCGCCCTTCAGGTTCGGAACTGGGGCCGGTGGGGACCCGACGACGAGCTGGGCACTCTGAACCACATCACGCCCGAGCGCATCGCGGCGGCGTGTCGGCTGGCCACCACGGGGAAGGTGTTCGCTCTCGGCATTCCCCTCGATCGGAACGGTCCGCAGAGCGGCACGCGAGCGCGCTTCAATCCCATCCACACCATGTTCCGCGACGGCGGCGACGCGCCCAGGACGCCCGCTGAGGTGAAGGAGATGGAGGGCTATGGCGGGTCCGACGACTGGATCGTCATGCCGCTCCAGTGCGTCACGCAGTGGGACAGCCTCGCCCACATCTTCTACGAGGGGAAGATGTACAACGGCTACGATGCCACCCTCGTCACGAGCAGCGGCGCGGCCAGGAACAGCATCGACAAGACCAAGAGCAAGCTCGTGGGCCGCAGTGTCCTCCTCGACGTGGCTCGCCACAAGGGCGTGAAGGCTCTCGAGCCGGGCTACGCCATCACCGTGGCCGATCTGGAGGCGACGGCGGCGGCCGCGCGGGTCGAGGTGCTCGCCGGCGATATCCTCCTCGTGCGCACCGGCCACATGTCACGCTATCTTGACCAGAACGACTGGCGACACTACGACCTCGATCCCTCGCCCGGCCTGTCCGTGCACACCACGCCGTGGCTACACGCGAAGCAGATCGCCGCCATTGGCTGCGACAACTACGCGGTGGAGGTGCGACCGTCCGAGATTCCCGGCTTCCGGAATCCGTTCCACGTGGTGGCGATTCCGAATATGGGTCTCACCCTGGGGGAGATCTTCTTTCTCGAGGAGCTGGCCGCCGACTGCGCGGCTGACGGTCGCTACGCCTTCCTGCTCGTGGCGCCGCCCTTGCCCGTCACCCGCGCCGTGGGCACACCCATCAATCCCTACGCGCTGAAATAGCGGGCCCCGCCCTAGCGCGGCGCCTCGTAACACGACGCGACCACGCCGCCCAGGCAGACACACTCCATGGGCGAGCCAAGCTCGTCGACGGCGGTGTCGATGCGGACCCGGCAGTCGTGATGGAGACGGTGCGAAGCGAGGGCTCCGGCCACGCCCGCCATGGCGAGTAGCATGAAAACGACCACCGCCCACACATAGATCTTCATCGGCTCAGGAAAACAAGCAAGCACGACGGCGTGCCCGACGCCTCCGGGGCCGCACTACCTGACTCCCGGAACCCCGGCACGCCGTCGTGCCGACCGCTCGCCCGCTCGCGCTCTAGGTTATCGTGGAGCCTGCACGTCCTGATGACTGCGCGGGGACTGCACGTCGTCGTGTTCACGTGGGCCCTGGAAATCCTGATTCCCTCTGGGGCCCTGGAAATCCTGGTTCCCCCGGGGACCTTGAAATTCCTGGTTCGCCCGGGGACCCTGGAATTCCTGGTTCCCCCGCGGCGCCTGCACATCCTGGTTCTCGCGCGGAGCCTGGACGTCCTGGTTCTCGCGCGCAGCCCGCACGGTCTGGTCGTCGATCACCGCGGCCAGGGCGGGAATCTGCGATACTGCCACCACCACGCCGAACACTACCGCTGCCACTTTCCTCATCACACTCTCCTTTCGGGGCCACTTCACACTTCGGGTCCCTTGCACCCCTTTAGACGTGATTCGCAGCCGCGAGGTGCTCAGAACCAAAAATCCCTCTTTGCTATCGCTGCGATTCGCGCACTCTACAATTAACGATCGGAGGCGTCGATACGTTGCATCTCGGTCACGATGCAGGCAGGAATCGTTCGACTATTGGAACGAATTGTTGATCGGCAGGCAAGCGTATCCACGCTCGCTGCTGCGTTCTTGGAGTCCGCTGCGACAAGATGGGTGAAGGACGACGGGTGGGTTGTGATGAAGAGCGTCGGAGCGAAGAAATTCGGGGCATCCCAGGGACTCGGACACCGCCACAGTTTGCCCCTGCTACCCAAACAGGGCCGACGCGCTGCTGCCGTTCGTGAGCAACCGACGCCAGGTGCCTGACAGTTCGGCACTACGAGGGGCGCGCGCCGATCCCCCAGACGGTCGCGGACACCGTTACTCGCTCACCTGCTCGGCCTGCCACAGCTTGATGAGGGCACGCCGAAACTCGTCCCAGCGGGCGAGCGCATCCTCGCCGACGAGCACGCGCGCCGGCGTCGTCGGATCGTCGACCGCGGCCACGATCGCGTCCGCGACGGCCGCCGGATTGGCACCGTTCGCGATGCCTGCGGCGACTCTGTCGTCCGCTTGGGCCAGCGCGGTGGCGTAGTGCGACCACTGGGTCAACCAACCGTTGGTCTCGATGCGACGGCGCGTGTCGGTAAGACGGCGTTGTGTCTCTGTGACGAGTTGCCGGGTCCGTTTGGCCGTCGACGGGGTGACCATGACGCACCTCCCTGTAGACGCGGACGCGGTATATGGGATCGGGCGCCGGACTCTAGTCCATACCCATACCTGATACAAGAGAGAAGAGCGCGATGCAAGCGGGGCCCGTCGCGCGGAGAGCAGGGCTTACAGCTCCTATGTGTTCTGTTCCCCGACCGGGAAGCCTTTGCACATTTCGAAAGAGACTGAAAGCCAGCGTTACGAGTCTCCAAGAGACCTGACTTCCGTTTCCATGTTCGGCACACGTTCGCGTCGCCCGGTCCAGCGGGCGGGTGGATGGAAGACGCAATTCATGGTGCAGCGCTACGCGCACCTGAGCCCGGATACATCCGGGCTGCTGTCGAGCGGCTGCCTAACCCGCAATCAGGGAGCGCTACCGCACCAGAAC
>DATGCY010000222.1:0-2815 GCA_035311385.1 Candidatus Methylomirabilota bacterium | reverse complement strand
ATGGCCAGGATGGGGCCGATGATGGGAATCGCCGTCACGGCCGCGCCGGCCGTGGTGCTTTTCTCGCTGATTTCGTCGCGCGCCTTCTTCTCTGCCACGCGCCGCTCTTTTCGCGCGGCGAAATGGCCGAGCTGTACGTGGCCGATCTCGTGGGCCAAGGCCGCTCGGAGCTCGTCATGGGACAGCGTGTTGTAGGCCGTCTCCGTAATCACCAGTGAGAACTTGCACTGCGGATTCGGTCCAACCGACAAATTGATGGCAGGGGAAGGCAGGATGCCAAGGGCGGCCGCGCAGCCATCCGCCGGGCCCGTCCAGATGCCCGAAGTGATGAGGAGCGGCACGAGGAGGCGGGCAATGACCGCCCGCTCCTCGGCGGTCGCGTCACGGGTGGACGGTCGCGGAGGAGCCGGAGCCGTCGTGGCACAGCCAGTCACGACGGCGGCGCACAGCGCCCACAGGGTGACGGCTTTCCACACTAATTACAGATCCAGTACCCGTCCGGTTTCGCGTGGCAGTGAGGGTGGGAATAGGTCAACGTGCCGTAGTCGTACGGCCCGGGATAGCCGTAGGTGTACGGCTCCGTCCTCTCGGAGCTTACGTACGGACCCGGGTAGGCATAGGCGAAGCCACCGGGATAGCCGTACACGAAGGGACCGGGGAAGAAGAACGGATGCCAGAAGAACGGCCCCTGGACCACGAAGCGGCCATGGGCTTCCGCGGTGAGGGGCACCACGAGCACGGCGAGCATTGCGATGCACAGGATGACCTTCCTCATCGGTCGCACCTCCTGATCGATTGTACGCCTCGCCCTTCTTCCCTCCGGCGTTTCAGGGCGCCGCGGAGCGATCGGAACAGAGCGCCTCGAGCCGGTGCACGGCTTCCTCGAAGCTCTCATCGAGCCGGCGGCAGAGCGACACGGCCTCGGCAGCCCGGCCCGCCCGGCACGCCTCCTCGATGCCGGAGGTCAGCTCGGCGAGGGAGGTGAGCCCAAGGTTGGCGGCCATGCCCGTCAGCGCATGCGCAGAGGCGCGCACCGGCTCCAACTCTGTCTCCGCGCTCACATTGGCCAGGCGCTCTCGATGCGGGCGGGCGTGCTGCGGCAGCTCGGCGATGAGCTGGCCGACCTTGGCGGCGCCGAGGGAGTCCACGAGCAGGCGCACGTAGGACTCGTCGACGCTACCGGGCCCGTCACTGCTCCCGTCCGACGCATTCGCGGGAGGCGCCGCGGAAGCATAGCGCGACAGCACGGCGGCGAGGGCGAGCGGATCGATGGGCTTGGGCAGATGCCCGACCATGCCCGCGTCCATGCAGGCGTCGGTCTCCTCCTTCATGGCGCTCGCGCTCAGGGCGATGATGGGCACGCGCCCCTTCTCGCCGGGCAGCCGACGGATCTCGCGGGTGGCTTCGATGCCGTCCATCTCCGGCATGTGCACGTCCATGAGGACGACGTCGTACGTATGAGCGCTCACCGCCGTCACCGCAGCTCGACCGGTGCCCACCACGTCTACGTGATGGCCTCGGCGGCGGAGGAGGCCGAGGGCAACCTGCTGGTTCACGGGATTGTCCTCGGCGACCAGAATTCGGAGCGGCTTGATGGCCAGCTCGCCCGTCGCGCCTTCGCGCCTCACCTCACCCTGGGCCGGCGCGAGAGCCACGGTGAACCAGAACGCGCTTCCCTGACCCACCACACTCTCCACGCCGATCTCGCCGTGCATGGCCGTGACGATCTTCCGGCAGATGGCGAGACCGAGACCCGTGCCACCGGCCCGCCGGGTGGCGAGCTGATCGACCTGGGTGAACTCCTGGAAGAGCCGGCGCTGTCCCTCCGGCGGGATGCCGGGACCCGTGTCCACGACGTCGAAGCGCAGGCGCACTCGCCCCCCGGACTCGCCCACGCACATGACCTCCACGCGCACACCCCCGTGGTCTGTGAACTTGATGGCGTTGCCGAGCAGGTTCAGCAGCACCTGACGGAGCCGCCCCGCATCCCCGCGCAGCGCGACGGGCACGGAGGGTGGAATCACGGTGTCGAGAGCAAGCCCCTTCTCCTGAGCGCGATAGGCAAGGAGTCCTACGATGCTTCTCGCCAACTCGGGCAGGTCGAAATCTTCGTCCTCGAGTGACAGCTTGCCCGCCTCCATCTTCGAGAAGTCGAGGATGTCGTTGAGGATGGTGAGGAGCGCTTGGCCCGATTCGCGCACCGTCGTCGCGAACTGGCGCTGCTGAACGGTCAATGGAGTCTCCAGGAGTAAATGCGCCATGCCCAGGATGCCGTTCATAGGAGTGCGGATCTCGTGACTCATCACGGCGAGGAAATCGGACTTGGCGCGCGTGGCCGCTTCCGCCGCGTCGCGGGCCTTGGCGAGGGAGGCCTCGGCGGCGCGGGCACGAGCGCTCTCGTCCTGGGCGCGCTGCCATTCCGTGCGCAGGCGCGCCGCCACCGTGTTGAAAGAATCCACGACCTGTCGGAGCTCATCGCGTCCGTCCACGTGCACGGGGCCCGAGAACTCGCCCGTGAGCATGCGTCTGGTCACGCGCTCCAGCCCACGCACGGCGCGCTTCACCGCGGCGTAGAAGCCGATCCAGAGATACACCACGACCACGGTGGTGAAGGCGACCGCGAGGAGGAGAATGAGCCGCTTGACGGCGAGGCGATGCATGCGCGCGCGCAGGAGCTCGCCGAGGGCGGAGGCGGCCGCATCGTAGTGACGAAAGACGGCGCCCACCGCCGCTGCGTAGCCCTCGTAGGCCCCGAGCGCATCGTGCCCGCTCGCGCCCACGATGGCGTCCATGCTCTCGACGCCGCGCCAGGATC
>DATGCY010000221.1:0-6027 GCA_035311385.1 Candidatus Methylomirabilota bacterium | reverse complement strand
GAAGGCTGCTCAGATACTCGCGATAGTTGGTCACGAGAGCGCCCAGGGCTTCGCTCAGTGGCGGCACGAAAAGACGGGGGATCACGCCGGCGCGTGGGAGGATCTCCCAGGTGGCGAGGATAGCCAGGTAGAACACCGCCTGGCTCATCCGCAGGTGCCGCCGCAGCCAGGTCATGGGCGCTCCGCGCTCTTGATGTGCTGCCAGATCCGATCCTTGAGCACGGCGAACTGCTCGCTGCCTGTCATGGCGAAGCCGCGCGGACGCGGCAGGTCGACGGCCACGTCGTCCACCACGCGGCCGGGGCGCGCGCTCAGCACGATCACTCGATCGGCCAGGTACACCGCCTCGTTCAGGCTATGCGTGACGAAGAGCACCGTCTTCTTCGTCTCGGACCAGATGCGGAGAAGCTCGTCGCCCAGCACCATGCGCGTCTGCTCGTCGAGCGAGGCGAAGGGCTCGTCCATCAGCAGCACGGCAGGGTTCTGCACGAGCCCCCGGGCGATGGACACGCGCTGCTTCATCCCGCCGGAGAGCTCGTGCGGGAGGCGGCTCTCGAAGCCGGCGAGACCCGTCAGCTCCAGCATGCGGCGGGCGGCGGCGAGGCGCTCCGGCTTCGCCACGCGACGGAGCTTGAGGGGAAAGGCCACGTTGTCGATGGCCGAGAGCCACGGGAGCAGGTTCGCCTCCTGGAAGATCATGCCGACCTTGCGCGGCATCGGCCCCGTGATCGGCTCGCCGTCGCAGCGCACGCTGCCGCTCGTGGGCAAGCGTAGGCCCGCGACGAGAGAGAGCAGGGTCGACTTGCCACAGCCGCTCGGCCCCACCACCGCCACGAACTGGCCGTCCGGGATCTCGAGGTCGATCGTGTCGAGCGCGGTCACGGTGGCTCCATCCACGCCGAAGCGCTGCGAGACGCCCCGGATGGCCACCAGGGAACGGCTCACGCGCGCTGTCTCCAGGCGCCGAGACGCGTCTCGATGGCACGCAGCACCTCGTTGATGGCCACCGCGGCCGCGGCCACGATGACCAGGGCCGCGTAGAGCTGGGGCATCTGGAGGTTCTCGCCCCACGCGGCGATGCGGTAGCCGATCCCGTCGCGCGCGCCGTAGATCTCGCAGAGGAGCACCGCGGTGATGTTGAATACCATGCCGAGCCGGGCCGACTCGAGGAGGATGGGCGCCATGGCGGGCAGATAGATTTCGCGGACGATCTGCGCGCGGCTCGCCCCATAGACGCGGCTCACCAGCACGAGCTCGCGGGGGACGGACTGCACAGCCGCGATGCCACCCAAAATCAGCACGAAGACGGTGGTGAAGACGGCGAAGGCGATCTTCTGCGGAATGCTCACCCCGAAGACCAGGATGAAGACGGGCAGGAAGATGGACTTGGGCACGCCGAAGAGGAAGTTGACGAGGGGGCGGACGAGCGCGCCCAGCACCGGCACCTCGGCCAGGAGGAAGCCCAGGAAGAGTCCCGTGGGCAGGGCGATCAGGAAGGCCGCGAGGACTTCCCACCCGGTGACGGCGAGGCTCGCGCGCACTTCCGGCCGCGCGGCCAGCCGCGCGAGGGCGCCCACGATGGTGGTGGGTGCGGGCGCGAGGGTCGGATCGATTCGGCCCAGACGGGCCAGCACCTCCCAGAGCGCGAAGAGGCCGAGGACGGCGGCGGCGACGATCAGGCGCTCGTGCCGCCGCATGGCTCTAGGGCTTGGTGGGAATGATCGGCACGTTCATGAAGACCTCCGAGGCAGGCGCCATGTCCTTCACGCCGCTCGCCGCCGCCAGCTCCATGGCCTTCTCCACCGAGGCCAGCGTCATCTTGCCATCTCGCGACAGGCGCAGGAAGGTCTTCTCGTACTCCATCTTGGCGATCTCCACCGGCAGCTCGTTGTTGGTGGCGATGGTCTTGATCGCATAGTCGGGGTTGTTACGCATGTACTCGAGGGCGCCATAGAGCGCGTTCAATCCCTTCAGGATGAAGGCGCGCCGCTCGTTCAGATTCTTGTCGGTGGCCGCCCAGCCTCCGATCAGATTCGGCGGCATGGCGGTGGCGAAGTCCTGGAGCACCCGCACCTTGCCCTCCGACACGACCTGGTAGCTGAGGGGCGAGTAGATGACGGCGGCGGCCAGATTGTCGTTGAGCAGGTTCGGCACGAGGCCTCCCCCGCCCACCCCCACGCGCTGGAAGGTCACCTTGGCTTCACTCTGCGCCCACAGGGCCAACGTATCGGTGCCCGAGCCGGCGGAAGTGATGCCCACCTTCTTGCCATCGAGCTCCTTGACCGCTTTGATGGGCGAGGCCGCCTTGACGCCGAGGATCCAGCCCGACCACTCGTCGGCATTGCCACCCACGAGCTTGACGAGCACGCCGCGCTTGCGCGACGTGGCCACCAAGGGCACCGCCACCGGCCCCAGATCGGCCGAGTTGGCGGCGATCGCCTCGAAGGTCTCGCCGCCGCCGCGGTAGATGGTGATCTCCGGACGAAGACCTTCCTTCTCGAAGAGTCCCTTCTCCTTCGCCACGGTGGCGAGGATGGTCGGGAAGTAGGTCTTGGTGGGGCAGCCGATGCGGATGATTTCCTGCGCGGGGGCGCCGACGGGCAGCGCGAGCATCGCACCGAAGGCGAGGAGCGCCGCGAGCCGGGCCATGGACTTCGTCGTCATGGGCTTCCTCCTGGAAAGATGACACGCCGGGCAGCATCCTAGCACGCCCAAACGCGGCCATCGTGCCGCGCCCCATGGACTGTCCCGCAGGTCGAGGCATTCCTTCCGTCCGACGATCCTTGACCCTTTGCGCATCTCCAGTTAGGCTCGGGCGGCTTCTGACGCGGTCGGACCCTGAACGGACCGCGTTTCGGATCAGCCACCGATTGGAGGCTCCTCGGTATGAAGTGTCCCCGGTGCGCGCAGGACAACCCGACCCACGCCAGATTCTGCCTGGGCTGCGGAGCGCGGCTCGAGCTGGCCTGCGGCTCGTGCGGAACAGAATTGCCCGGGGGCGCCCGCTTCTGCCTCCAGTGCGGCCAGGCCGTGGCCGCTGGCACCGCCGCGCCCGTTCGCTCGCCCGCTCCGGAGTCATACACCCCCAAGCACCTCGCCGAGAAAATCCTCACCTCGAAGGCGGCGCTGGAAGGCGAGCGAAAGCAGGTCACCGTCCTCTTCGCCGATCTGAAGGGATCGATGGAGCTCCTCGCCGACCGCGACCCGGAGGAGGCGCGCAAGATCCTCGACCCCGTGCTGGAACGGATGATGGAAGCCGTGCACCGCTACGAGGGCACGGTGAACCAGGTCATGGGCGACGGCATCATGGCCCTCTTTGGCGCGCCGCTCGCCCGCGAGGATCACGCGGTGCGGGCGTGTTACGCCGCCCTCAGGATGCAGGAGGCGGTGAAGCGCTATACCGAGGAGGCGCGTCGCATCCACGGCATGACCGTCAGAATTCGGGTGGGAATCAATTCCGGCGAGGTCGTCGTTCGCGCCATCGGCAGCGATCTGCACATGGACTACACGGCAATCGGCCAGACCACGCATCTCGCGGCCCGCATGGAGCAGCTGTCCGATCCTGGCAGCATCCTTGTGAGCCCCGCGACGTTCGAGCTGGCCGAGGGCTTCGTGGAGGTGCATTCCCTCGGACACGTGCCGGTCAAAGGTCTGCCCGAGCCGATAGAAGTCTATGAGCTGACAGGAGCGGGCACGGCACGGTCCCGGCTTCAGGCAGCGGCGGCTCGAGGCCTCACGCGATTCGTCGGACGGGATCCCGAGCTCGCGCATCTCGTCCGCGCGCAGGAGCTGGCGCGCGCCGGTCAGGGACAAATTGTGGCGCTCGTCGGTGAGGCCGGGGTGGGCAAATCTCGGCTCTTCTACGAGTTCACGCACTCCCACCGTGTCCAGGGCTGGCTCGTCCTCCAGGCCAACGCCGTCTCCCACGGCAAGACCATCAGCTACCTGCCCGTCATCGACCTCCTGAAGGCGTATTGCAAGCTCGAGGATCGGGACGATCCTCGAGCACTCCGGGAAAAGATCACGGGCAAGCTGTTCACCCTCGACGAATCGCTGAAGCCATTCTTGCCGGCCTTCCTCGGCCTCCTGGAAGTGCCGGTCGACGATCCGCAATGGCAGGCCCTCGACCCGGCCCAGCGACGCCACCGAACGCTCGACGCCAACAAACGCTTGCTCCTCCGGGAGGCGCAGGCCCAGCCCCTGGTCGTGCTCTTCGAAGACCTCCACTGGATCGACACCGAGACACAGGCGCTGCTCGACAGCCTCGTGGAGAGTCTGCCGGCGGCGCGTCTCCTGATGCTGGTCAACTATCGTCCCGAGTATCAGCACTCCTGGGGCGCCAAGACCTACTACTCGCAGCTCCGCCTCGATGCGTTGCCCGCGGAAAGTGCGGGCGAGCTGCTCGAAAATCTCTTGGGCAGCGATCCTGCCTTGGCGCCGCTCAAGACGCTTCTGATCGCGAGGACGGCAGGCAATCCGCTCTTCCTCGAGGAAAGCGTGAGGACCCTCGTTGAGACCCGGGCGCTGGCCGGGACGCGCGGCGCCTACCGGCTCGCTCAACCGGTTGAAGCGATTCAAGTGCCGGCCACCGTCCAGTCGATTCTCGCCTCCCGCATCGATCGCTTGCCTCTCGACGAGAAACGGCTGCTGCAGTCGGCCGCGGTCATTGGAAAAGACATCCCATTCCCACTGCTCCAAGGCATCGCGGAGCTACCCGAAGAAGAGCTTCGCCGAGGGCTGACCCATCTCCAGAGCGCCGAGTTCCTCTACGAGGCGAGCCTCTTCCCCGACCTCGAGTACACGTTCAAACATGCGCTCACCCACGACGTGGCCTACGGAAGCCTCCTGCAGGATCGGCGGCGCGAACTGCACGCCAGGGTCGTCGAGACAATCGAGGCGCTGTATTCGGACCGTGTCTCCGAGCAGATCGAACGACTCGCCCACCACGCGTTCAGGGGCGAGGTGTGGGCACAAGCGGTGAGCTATCTCCGACAGGCCGCGGCCAAAGCGCTCGCGCGTTCAGCCAACCGAGAGGCCGTCGCGTACCTCGAGCAGGCGTTGGCGGCCCTGACGCATCTTCCCGAGAGTCGCGAGACCCTCGAGCTGGCCATCGATCTTCGCTTCGACCTCCGGAGCTCGCTCTTCCCGCTCGGGGAGACCGAGGCGATGCTCGCCACTCTCCGAGAAGCCGAGCGTCTGGCCGGAGCGCTCGGTGATCCACGGCGACTTGCTTGGCTGTCGATCTATATGAGCCAGTACTCGTGGGTGACCGGCCACTTGACGGAGGCGCGGAAGTTCGGCGAGCACGCGGGGACCGTGGCCGAAAGCCTCGGGGATTCGTCGGTCCGCGCCGTGGCGAACTACTATGCGGGGGCCGCGTGCTTCGCCTCAACCGACTATCGGGATGCCAAGGGCTTTCTCGGCGAAGCGATACGTTCGCTCGAGGGCGATCTGACTCGCGAGCGCTTCGGCCTGGCGGGCTTTCCCGCCGTCATGGCCCGATGGTTGCTCGTGTCCTCGCTCGCCGAGCTTGGCGAGTTCGGGGAGGCATTGGTCCACGGGCAGGAGGGGCTCAGAATCGCGGAGGAGGTACGTCATCCGTACAGCCTCATCCTCATGTGCTGGGGTCTCGCCCTGCTCTACACGCTCAAGGGGGAATTGAGCCACGTCACCTTTCACCTCGAACGCGCTCACGCCCTCTGCCGCGATTGGACGGTCCCAGTCTTGTCGCCGGTGACCTCGGGATTCTTGGGCTACGCTTACGTGCTGTCCGGGCGGGTTGCCGAGGGGCTCTCGTTGCTGGAACAGGGGAAGAGGGACGCGGACTCCAGCGGCCTGGCCCTCTACCATTCGCGTCTCAGCGTGTGGCTGGGGGAAGCGTTCATGCGAGCAGATCGACGCGAGGACGCGCTCGCGCAGGCCGAACGCGCCCTGGTGCTCACTCGGGAGCGCGGCGAGCGCGGTCTGGAGGCGTCGGTCCTCTGGCTCCTCGGTGAAATTTCCTCCCGCGGCCCCGCGCCCGAGGAC
>DATGCY010000220.1:0-3891 GCA_035311385.1 Candidatus Methylomirabilota bacterium | reverse complement strand
GGGGATCAAGGTGCCGAAGCCGAGGGCAGGCATTTGGCCGGCGCCACGGGTGAGGGGGATTTTGGTCATTCGGATATCTTGATATTCAGCCATTGGTTACACCTCCACGCCAACTCGCCTCTCGTGTCAGCGCCATGCTCGCATTAGAACAGCGCTGTCAATGTAGTGCCATTACGGCTAGCGATCCTGTTGAAAGGGAGTGACGAGACGCGCGGAAGGCCTCCATCGCACATCGATCGAGTGATTGACCTTCACAGCTCCGCCCACACAAGCGAATCCTTCACAAGCCACGGAGACGTCTCGACCCTCGAACGCCGCCCGCACGGCAGCTTCGCCTTCGAGGATCTCGCAGCGGCTGCGGATCATGACCCCCCCCGGCAGCTCGGCGTACTCGTCGCCGGCAGACACCCCGAACCACGACGGTCATGCCTTCAAGGCCGGGATTGCAGACACACGTGAGGAGAGCGCCGCTGCACCATACCCAGCCCGGAACAGCGACGTGGCGCATGGTACGATGCCCTCCATGCGAAGGAGTGATCGGTGACGACCAGAGTCGACGACCTCGGAAAGATTCCGCTCTTCTCGCGCCTCTCCAGCGTCGACCTGCAATTCCTCGCCACCAAGGTCGACGAAATTGAGGTTCCAGCAGGCACCGCCCTCATCACCGAGGGAATGGGCAATCACGCCTTCTACCTGCTCGCGCACGGCGAGGTCGACGTGTTCGTCGGTGGCACCCACCGACGCAGCTTGGGTCCCCACGACTTCTTTGGTGAGATCAGCATGATGGTGCTCGAGCCCGCCACGGCCACGGTGGTGACCCGAACGCCCGTGCGCGCCTACGTAATGAGCCACCGCCAGTTCCTCGAAGTGAGGGTCCACGAGACCGTCATGCTTCAGCTCAAGGCCGCCATGGGCGACCGCCGCTCCGCCGATCAGAAGCTGGTGTCCTAGAGGGCGGTAGACCAGCCGACGGATCACCGCAGCTCCAACCCGCTGATGTTGCCAGCCGGCATGGCGCCCTCGGACGATCCCATCATCCGCTTTCGTTCGGCAGCCTGTGTGGAATCGTACACTCGGCGCGCCGGCGAGACGAAAAGCCGAGAGCGATCACGCCCGCGGACGTGAAGAAGGGAGCATATCCACCATGCGTTCTGACATCTCGCCCGGACACACGTTCCCTGATTACCAGCTGCCCGATCACACATCGACTCTGCGCAAGCTCAGCGACCTGCAGGGCGAGGACCCGCTGATACTCACGCTCGCGCGCGGCCACTACTGCCCCAAGGAGCACCAGCAGCATCGGCAGCTCGCCGCCTTCTACCCAGAGGTCGCGGTGGCGTACACCCAGATAGTCACGATCTCGACCGACGACCACCACACGCTCCAGGAGTTCCGCGCGTCGGTCGGCGCCCAGTGGACCTTCCTCTCCGATCCTGGGCGAACGATTCAGAAGGACCTCAAGATCCAGGAATACACGGACCCGGAGAACGACCCGATGATCCCACACACCCTCGTCCTCAAGCCGGGGCTCGTCATCTACAGCATCTACAACGGCTACTGGTTATGGGGCCGCCCGTCGGTGGAGGACCTCCGTCGCGACCTGCGCGCCGTCACGAGTGAGATTCGACGGGACTGGGACCTGAGCACCCCTGGACTCCGCGAGGCCTGGGACGCAGGCGACCTGTCGCCCTTCCACGGGTGGAACAAGCGAAGTCGGAAGTAGACGAAAACGGACAGACTCTACAAGTCAATGACGACATCCTGGATCGGTTGTGAGCAGCAGACGAGAAGGTTGCCGTCGGCGGGCTTTTCAAGCGGCTCCGGTCCGTAGACGACCTCTCCCGAGACCAAGCCGCTCTCACAGCTGTGACACACACCAGTCCGGCATGACCAACGGACGGGGACGTCGCACGCCTCGGCCAGCTCCAAAATGCTCCGCTGGGCCGATGCCTTCCAGTGGGCGGCGATGCCGCTGCGCGCGAACGATACCAGCGGACCAACGTTGGCGTCATCCGTCGGCGGATGCGGAGTGCGCCTCGCTGCACCGACGACACCCGGGGTCATCGACTGGCTGCCGTTGAACATTTCGACGTGGATCCGCTCCGGCGCCAGGCCCATCGTGGCGAGCGCCTCCTTCATGTCTGCCATGAAGCGAGTCGGTCCGCAGAGGTAGACATCTGCCTCTGTTGGGACGTGGACGTCCTCGAAGACCGACCTCGAGAGGTGGCCCGCGGCGTCGAAATCCTCACCCATCCTGTCGCGCGACCCTGGCCGGCTGTAGCACACATAGCTCCGGCCGTCCGTGAGCGAGAGCATGAGGCGGCGGACTTCGGCGGCGAATGGATGATACTGCCGATCGCGAGCTCCGTGCAGCCACAAGACCTTCCGAGTCGAGCGAGCAGCCACCAATGCGTGCAGCATCGCCAGAAGAGGGGTCGCCCCGATTCCCGCGCTGAGCAGCAGCACCGGCCGCTCTCCGGACTGCAGAGTGAATCCTCCGCGAGGCGAGCTGACGTCGAGGGCATCGCCCGCCCGGGCATGGTCGCGCAGATAGGTTCCGGCCGCCCCATTCGGCTCGATCTTCACGCTGATTCGATAACGCTCCGTCGAGGGGGGACCCGAGAGCGAGTAGCTGCGAAACAATGGCGAGGCGCTGGCTGTCGGCTGAAGCCGCAAGACCACGTACTGACCGGGCAAAGCCGTGGGCAGCGGCTGACCGTTCGGGCTCTGCATCGTCAGCGAAAGGACGTCCGTGGCCTCCTGATCGATCGCCGTCACCGCGAGCGGCCGAAATCCTGGTGCAGCCGGATGCGCGGCGGCGGCCGGCGTAAGCCCCGCATTCCCATTCCCTGCCGCAGTCGTTTGGCTCTGCACTAACGATTCGAAAGACGAGCGCCACCCCGGTGACAGTGCCCTGATCCGCAATGCCCGCTCCAATCGACCGCGTGGATGATTGGGCGAATAGAGGAGCGCGTTGATCTCTGCGACCGTCATTCGATCGTCCGCCTCTCCCACCTTCACGATTTCGTCGCCGGCGCCCACCTCCCCTTCCCGCAGCACGCGGAAGTAGAACCCCGGCCCTCCGCTGGATGTCAGCAATGCCGGCATCCGGGGCTCGTTCATTCGAATACCGACGCGATAGCAGGTCACGCGCGGTTGGGTGACCTCGAACAGCGCGCCGCCGATCTGATAACGGTCGCCGATGCACACCACATCGTCGGGGAGCCCTTCGATCGTGAAGTTCTCGCCGAACTGTCCGGGGATGAAATCGGCCCGCTTTAGCTCCGCCTGCCAATAGCGATACGATTCGATCTGATAGACGAAGACCGCGCGTTGCTCGCCTCCATGTCCCCTGAGATCTCCTTGTCCGTCACCGTCAATGTTGAGCCGCCGAACCATGCGCCGGCCTTGAACCGGATCCTTCCAGACCGCCGTGTGAACCGTCTTCCCCCGCCATGCGATGTCGCGTGGGAGCCCGACGTTAACAGACAGAAGTCGCGCCATCACCAGCTCGCCTCACACTATCCATCAGAAGATGCTTCGGCACCGGTCCAGCTCCATGATCGAGGTCGAATCCAAAGACGGCACTCGTCCCCTTCTCTTGGCTGACGCAGCTTCTGATTCGTGCCGCTCACCGTCTCGGCCGACGCCGGGCAATCACGCTGCCGCGATGGTGAGCCCGACGCTGGCGAAGCCGACTACGAGGAGGGGGGGCATAGCCGGTCGAAGAACAGCGCGAGGAAGCGCTCGGCGTCGACGACCTTGGCCACGCGGCAGTTCGGCGCGCCGGCCGCACGCCGGGTCTGCCCACTGTCGCCCACGGCAATCCGCGCCGGCTGCCATTGGGCCAGGCTCGCGTCGACGGCGAGCCCCACCGCCAAGGGGTCGTGC
>DATGCY010000219.1:0-13743 GCA_035311385.1 Candidatus Methylomirabilota bacterium | reverse complement strand
GCGGCTTCTGGCCGAGAACCTGAAGCATGGCCGTGCTCGCGTTGGGGTTGTCGCCCGTCTCGTTGAAGACAATGGGGCCGGTGGACACGGAGAGCCCGCCCGGGAAGTTCGTCTTCTTGATGGCGGCCACGATCGCGTCCGGATCCGTGGAGGCGGCGCGCTCCAGCACGTCAGCGATCACCTGGATGGCGTCGTAGGAGTACGAGCCGCTCGCGTCGAAGTTGCGCCCGCCCGAGCGCTTGGCGTACTCCGCTGCCACCTTCTGCGTCTCCGGCTTGCGATAGTTCGCGTACACGGTGGCATCCATCACGTACTCGATCAGCTCTTTGAGCTGTTGGATCTGCCGCGTCTCGTAGAGGCCGGGGGCGCCCGGGCTGATCACGCCCATCACCTCCACGCGCTGCTTGGCGAGCTCTTCGAGGAGAAGGATGGCCGTGGCCGGTCGCGTGACGGGCGCGATGATGTCGGGCTTGGCCGCCTTGGCCCGGCTCACCTCCGTGGAGAGGTCCGCGGCGTTCTCGGGATAGGGAATGGTTTCCACCACCTCGAAGCCCGGGTTGGCCACCTTCTGGGCGTTGAGAAAGCTCTCCGTCTGCGTCTTGCCGAAGAGATCGTTGGAGTAGAGCACGACGATGCGCTTTGGACTCACCCCGGCTTCCTTGAAGACCTCCGTCATGAAGCGGACGGCGTTGCGCCCGAAGGTCGCCGTGCCCGGGAAGATGCGATACACGTACTGGACTTTCTGCTGTCCTTCACGCACGGACTTGGCGATATTGGCGGTGGGCTGATCGGCCGCGCTGATGTCGATGATGTAGGGAATGCGACGCTGCTGCGCGAGCGGTGTGAGGGTGGCCACGTGGGCGGAATGAAAGCCGCCGGTGAGGAGCTGGGCGCCGCCATTGATGAGCCGCTCCGCCTCCGCGCGGGCGGCGTCCACCTTGGTCTGGCTGTCCGCCACGAGCAGCTCGAGCCGCGCGCTCCCCAGCGACTTGATGCCGCCCGCGGCGTTGACGGCCTCGATGGCGAGCTGGGCGCCGAGCCGCGAGTCCTGGCCGACATCGGCCATGGGACCGGTGAGCGGCTCCACCATGGCGATCTTGATCGTGCGCGGCTGGGCTCGGAGCACGGCGGGGAAGGCGCCCACGCCGAGGGAAGCGGCCGTCGCCCCGCGCAGGAAGTCTCGTCGATCGAGACGACTCGAGCCCATGGACGCATCTCCTCGTTGAGGGCGGCGATCACGACCCGGCGACATTGGCGGCGAGGTTAGCACAAGGCTGGCGTCACCGCCTCCCACGGCTCCTCGCTCACATCGCCCGCCTGACCGCCTCAGCGGGCGAGGGCGACGCAGATCACGCCGATCGCCACGATGGCGGCGCCGGCGAGACGCTGGGCCAGCTGGCCTTCCTTGAGGAGGATGCTGCCGACCAGCGCGGAGATCACGATGGAGACCTCGCGCCCCGCCACCACGTAGCCGGCCTTGGAGATTCGGAAGGCGAAGAGCACAAGGAGGTAGCCGCCCGGGCTCAGGAAACCCGAGAGGAGGACGGCGAGCCGGTTCTCGCGCCACTCTCGCGCGAGGGCGCCCGGGCGACGAAGCACGGGCACCAGCAACGACACGCAGGAGCCCAGCATCATGGCCCACAGGTACGGCAGGGGATTGATGTGGGAGACACCGACCTTGTCCACGAGCGAGTAGGAGGCGATGCAGAGCCCGGTGGCGATGGCCCAACCGGTGCCCGGACGCAGCAACGCGTCCTCGCTCCACGCGCCACGGCGCCAGTGCAGGGCGAAGATCCCGCTCCCGATCAGGACGATGCCGAGGATTCCCAGGCGCGAGAGCCGCTCGTCGAACCAGTAGTAGGCGCCCACGGGAACGATGGCGACTCCCAGGCCCCGGGCCATGGGATAGACCACCGAGAAGTCGCCCGACTGATACGCCTTGCCGAGGGAGAAGAAATACACGCTGTGTAGCGTCACGGTGGCGAGCACGAAGGGCACGGCGCGCGGCGAGAGACCGTCGCGCCAGAGCACGTACAGCGACGGGGGCGCCAGCACGAGCGAGGATAGGATGCCCGCCCACCACAGCATGGCCATGGGCTCTCGCGCCCCCTTGGCCAATGCGTTCCACGTCGCGTGGATCACCGCCGCGCTCAGCACCAAGGCCAGGGCCGCGCCCGTCACCGGGTCACCCTACGGTCGACGTGAACGAGCTGTCAACTTTCGTATAATGTCGCCACGCTCACTGAGCCGACCGGAGGTTTCCCTGTGCCGTATTCGCTGCGCCTCGTCGAGGACACGCTCGCGCCCGGAACGCGTTACGCTCCGCCCCTCGGCTCCGCGGCCGGCGTGTTTTATGTGGCCGAGGGCGGGATGTGCGGGGAGATCGGCGCCGCCGCTCCGCCCGACGCGGGCGCCGCGCCGCTCGCGAGGGTGGGAACGATCGCGGGCCCCCAGGGCGCGCGCCTTCTGCGCTTCGAGCTCGTGCGCGAGCCCCTGCATGCGCCGGAGGGCCGGGTGCTCCTCGAGCAGCCGATGGATCTCGACCCCCGCGCCTCGTGGCTTCTCCGCTGCGATCGCGTAGACTTCGAGCGCGGCGCCATGGCGCCTCGTCACGGCCATCGCGGCGGAGGGATCCGTTGCCTCCTGCGGAGACGCCTCGAGGTGACGGTGGGCGACGCGCCGGCGCGCGCGATGGGGCCGGGCGACGCGTGGTTCGAGAGCGGGCGCGAGCCCGTGCTCGCCGTGGCCTCCCCGGACGAGGACACTTCGTTCATCCGGGTGGCCGTGCTGCCTGCCGAGATCCGCGGGCGGAGCTCCATTGTGTACGTGGATCCGGCCGATGCCGCCCGGGCCCGCCCCCGGACCTACACCGTCTTCGTCGACGAGCCGATCTCGCTGTGAGGAGACGCCGAGACCGCGCGAGCTCTGACGTGCCGGGGCCTCAGCGCCGGTGAGCTCGTCGTCCGCTCCGCTCGCCGCGGCGCTCAAGCGGGCCCAAGCCGTGCTGGCCGACGGGCGCCCGGCGGAGGCGGAGGCGATGTGTCGGCGCGCGCTGGCATCGTCTCCCCGCGATCCGCAGCTCCGCTCGCTGCTCGCCACCGCTCTCCGTCGTCAGCAGCGTTTCGAGGAAGCGGAAGTGGAGATACGTCTGGTCGTCAAGGCGTGGCCGCGCTCACCTGCCGCGCATCTCGACCTGGGAGCGGTTCTCCTCGAGCAACGGCGCTCGGCCGACGCGATCCCCGCCCTCCAGGCCGCTCTCGATCTCGCTCCCCGCACGGTCGAGGCGCACTTCCGGCTCGGTCTGGCTTTCGAGCAGCAGCGACGCTGGAGCGAGGCGGCCCAGGCCTATCGCGAGGCCGCGCGTCTCAAGCCGCGGCACGCCCTCGCCCACCTCCGCCTCGGGATCATGTGGCGGCGGCTCGGCGACGAGGCCGAGGCGGAGGCGGCGCTCCGTCTCGCCGTGGATCTGGCGCCCGCGCTCGCGGACGCGCATGTGAGTCTCGCCGAGACCCTGGTGCGGCGCGGACGGACCGCCGAGGCGGAGGCCGCGTTCCGCGCCGCGCTGGAGCGACAGCCTCGCCACGCCGTCGCGTGCGAGGGGCTGGGGGCGCTACTCCTCGCCCAGGGGCGGCTCGACGAAGCGACGCACGCGCTCGCCGAGGCGCATCGCCACGATCCACGGCGACTCCGGTCCCTCGTGCATCTAGCCGACGCCCTGCGACGCGCAGGGCGGTTCGCGGAGGCGGCGACCCGTTATCGTGAGGCGATCCGTCAACGGCCTGGGCTGGGACGACTCCACGGCTCGCTCGGGCTGGCGCTCTGGCGGCTCCGGCGACAGAGCGAGGCGGCGGCGGCGTGGCGCGAGGCGGCGCGCCTCGATCCCGAGCGCGGGCTCTGGCATCGATGGTCCGGCGTTGCCCTCGACGCGCTCGGCCGCCTCTCCGAGGCCACCGCGGCCTTCGGCCGCGCCCTCGGCCTCGACGGCCACGACGTGGCGGCGTGGCTCGGCCTCGCCGCGGTGAGCCGCCGGCAGGGAGACTGGGCGCAGGAAGCGCAGGCGTATGCGCGTGCGGTGTCTCTCCGGCCGGACGATGCGCGCATCCATGCCGGTCTCGGCGTGGCTTTCGAGGCGCAGGGACTCGAGGCGAACGCCGAGGCCGCCTTCCGTGAAGCCGTTCGCCTCGCCCCGGAGAACGCTGATCACCAGCTCGATCTCGGGATCGCCCTCGGTCGCCAGGGACGCCATATCGAGGCGGAGGCAGCTCTCCGCGAGGCGATACGCCTGAGTCCCGAGGACGTGGTCGCCTGGGCGAACCTCGCCCTGGGTCTCGGCCGTCAAGGCCGCTATGCGGAGTCGGAGCGCGCCTATCGGGACGCGCTCCGGCTCAAGCCCGAGGGCGCCGCCTTGCATCGCGGGCTTGGCATGGCCCTGTACTTCCTCGGCCGCTATCAGGCGGCCGAGGCGGCGTTCCGCGAGGCGGTGAGGCTCAAGCCGTCCTACGCGCGCGCGTGGGGCGATCTCGGCGAACTCCTCGGCGAGCAGCGGCGCTTCGAGGAGGCGGCGGAGGTGCTCCGCGAGTCTGTGCGGGTGAAGCCGCAGCGCATCGCATCTCACCGAAGCCTGGCCCGCGTGCTCCTCGCGTGGGGTCTGCACGCGGAGGCGGAGACCGTCTCCCGCGAGGCCTTGACGCTCCGGCCCACCGACAGCCAGAGCCACTTCAATCTCTGGACGGCCCTCGAGGCGCAAGGCAAGCATAGCGCGTGCGAGGCCGCGTACCGGGAGGCGATCCGCATCCGCCCCGACTACGCCGAAGCGCACGCGCGGCTCGGCGATCTGCTGGAGAACGTAGGTCGCCGCGCGGAGGCACTCGCCGCGTGGCGCGAGGCGATCCGGCTCGCGCCGGGTGATCCGCGCTATCGCCACGCCCTCGAGGCGCTCGGCGGCGCGGGACACGGGGGATCGGGAGGCTAGACGGGCTCGCGGGCCGTGTCCGCCTCGATGGCGGACACGCGCGTGTAGCTGATACCGAAGGTCGCCCCGCTCTGGTCGAGGATCACGCCGTCCTCCGTGACCTGGCTCAGCACGCCTTTGATCGGTTCCGAGGTGTTCCTCACCGCGACCAGCACGCGCTTGCCCACGAGGGGCTCCGCTTCCGCGCGCCACATGAGGTCGAGGTCGGAGAGAGCGGCCGCGTCCGCGGGCGTGAGCTCCGTGATGCGTCCCACCCCGGGCACGAAGAGCGCATCGCGCGCCGCGCTCGCCGGCCGTGGCTTCGGCGGGAGAGGAACGGGACGCTGGTGAGATGGGGCGACAGCGCCATGAGGCAGCGCGCCGGGCGTCGGCTCGACGGCCATGGCCATCAGGGGCCTATGGGATGCCGCGGGGACGGGCGACTGCGCGTCATCGATCTCGAGATCGCGGAGGACGTCGGACAGCCGCGAGATCATCACGGAGTAGATATAGAAGCCGACCACGGCGAGGGCAATGGCCGAGCCCAGCCCGATCTGGGCGAGGTATTGGTCGAGCACGTTGAGGGCGTGCAGGGTGTAGGCGAATAGGAGGAGAGGCAGGATGGAGATCAAAGCGAAGACCATAAAGGATGCCCGGCGAAGGGTGTACGTGCGAGGCGCGCTCACCTTGAGCATACGTCGATGCTAGCGCGGGTCTCGGATCGGATCCGCACTTTTACTGCCCCCGGCGCGTTCCACGGGGGTGCAGTGCGCGTGGTAGGATGCCGGCGTGACCCGATCTCGCCGCGGTTTGCGCGAGCTACGCGGTTTCATCTTTGATCTCGACGGCTGCGTGTGGACGGGCGACGTCCTCGTGCCGGGGGCGGCCGAGGTGCTCGCCCTTCTGCGGAGCCAGGGCCGGGCCGTGACCTTCCTCACCAACAACTCGCGGGCCCGCGCCTCCAGCATGCAGGCCAAGCTCGAACGCCTGGGTGTCCAGTCCGCGGTGAGCGAGGTGCTCACGCCGCTGGAAATCCTGGGCGGCGTGCTCGACAAGCAGGTCGGCCCCGGCACGCGCGTGCTCGCCATCGGTGGTCCCGAGCTCGAAGCCGCGGTGGTGGACGGTGGCCATGTCCTCGTGGCGCAGGATCGATACCGCGAGGCCCAGGCGGTGGTGGTGGGCAACGACTTCGACTTCTCGTTCGCGCGGCTCGCCGCAGCCTCCCGCGCGGTGGCGAGTGGTGCGGCGTTTCTCACCCCGAATCTCGACGCGCGGCTGCCCGTGGAAGGCGACGACTTCCTGCCCGGCTGCGGCGCCATCGTGGAGGCGGTGGCGGCGGCGGCCGCCCTCCGCCCCCTCGTCATCGGCAAGCCCGAGCCGCCGCTCTTCGAGCTGGCCCTCTCGCGCATGGGGCTCGCCGCCGAGGACGCGGGCATGGTGGGAGACAGCGTGGACTCGGACATCCGCGGCGCGCGACGGGTTGGCCTCACGGCGGTGCTCTTCGCTCCCAAGGGCGGGTTGGATGGCGTCGCCCACTATATGGTCAAGTCCATGCCGCAACTCCGGCGGCTCCTCGAAAAATACACGCCCTGATGCGCGTGCTCCTCCACTCGGGCGGGCTCCTCCTCCACCCGACAGGCCTGCGCGAGATCGTGGACTTCCTGGGCGGGCTCCGTCGTGTCGCCCTCGTGACCGCGGCGAGCCTGCACGACGAAGCGCTGACGTTCTCGCGCCTCCAGGGATTCTTCTCCCCGCCGCCGCCCACCGGGGCAGGACTCGAGCTCCTGCATCTGCGCTGGAACGATCGCCCCCTCGAGACGCTTGCCCAGGCCGAGGCCCTCTTCATGGGCGGTGGCAACACGTACGCGCTGCTCAAACGGCTGCGGGAGGCGGGACTCCTTGCCGCCATTCGCGAGCGCGTGCACGCGGGGATGCCGTATCTGGGCGCGAGCGCCGGATCGAATGTGGCCGGACCGAACATCCTCACCACGAACGACTGGAACGTCGTCGCCCTCGATCGCTTCGACGCCCTCGGGCTCGTCTCCTTCAACATCAATCCCCACTACAAGGAGACGGACCCGACCATGGCGCCCGGGAGCGAGACGCGGGACGATCGGATCGCCGAGTATCACGTGGTCAACTCCAATCCCGTGGTCGGGCTCGAGGAAGGCGCGCTCGTGCGCGTCGAGGATGGCGTCGTCACCGGACGGGGGTCGGCGAGGGTCAAGATCTTTCGGCGTGGGCAGCCGCCGACCTGGCACGAGCCGGGCGAGCGGCTCGCGCTCCAGGTCTGATCGGACCGCTACTCCGCCCTCATGGTGGTCAGCGTGATGTTTTGCGCGCCCAGAGTGCCCGTGGCGCGGTCCACGCGCACGACCACCTGAATGGTGGCAAGGCGATTGGGCGCGGTCGTGGCGCCGGTGGGGGTGATGGTCCATGAGCGCGTGATCCCCGCTTCGGGGAGATCCGTGCCGGAGGCCGGCCCGGTCACGAAGGGCTGGTTCTTGAGCTGTTCCATCATCTGGCGCGCATACGCGGTGGCCTTGGACTGGCCCCCGCCGGCCACCACGTTCACCGAGCCGTGGGTGAGCATACTCAGCAGCGCGACCAGAGCCATGGCGAGGAAGGTCATGGCCAGCAGCACCTCTGCGAGGGTCATGCCCGCCTGATCGCCGAGCCGTCGCATGGTCGACCTCACTTCTGCATCCACGGGCCGCGGAGCAACAGCACCCCCATGGGCGTGCCGGGCGGCGGCGCGGTGTTGAACATCATGTCGTAGCTCCATATCCGTGCGGGCGCCACGTAGTACTGGCCGCCGCCCGAACCGCAACACATCCACGGTCCCCGCGCCTGCTGGCTGTGCCACAGGTTCACGAGGGCGCCCTGATAGATGAACGCCTGGTTGGTCCAGTCCTCGAGGAAGCGGATGCTGTTCTCGAGCCCGCCATTGCTGTTGCCGAGCGTCGACTCCGCGGAGGGACCGAGGGCGAAGGCGGCATTGATCGTCGTGAGCGAGGCGGGCCGCGTGCTCGTCTCCAGCGCCCCCTTGGCGTCGCTGTTGTTGCTCGCCCACTGGTTCGACAGCACGGTGATCGCATCGGCGAGCACCGCCGCGGGGACCTTGTTACCCACCGTGTTGTAGTCGCCCTGGATGTACGCCGGATTCTGGGTCGCCACGGTGAGCCCTTGCGAGGGGAGCTGGCCGCCGTTGACGAGGCGCACCGCCGCACCGGGAGTGTTCGTGGAGGCGACGTACATGACGCCGTTGGCGGGGGCGGTGCCCGAGGTGCGGAGGAGCCCCACGTCGATCTGCACCGCGTTCATCATCTGGTTCTCGCGTCCATCGTAGAAGCTCTTGGTGGTGACCACACCCGCGGGGAGAGTGACGGGACTGTTGTTCATGTCGGTGGCCACCCCGTCCACGATTCGCAGTCCGGCCTGGGAGTACATCTTCGCCGCAGCTTGAGCCGCGGAATCGGACGGCCCCGGAACCTCGATGAGCTGGTGGGCGACGACGTCAGGGTTGGAGGGATTGTTGAAGAGGTCGGGAATGGGCGGGGTGACCTGACTCACGCCCATCGCGCTGTCGCGCACGTTGCTGCCAAAGACGCTGGTGGCCTGCCCCTGCCACGCCGGGGCGGCCCAGGGATTGCTGAAGCCCGGGCTGTACGTATGGTCGAAGTTGAGCGGTTGGTAGTTACCGTTGGGGTCCTTGATCACGGGGTCGTTGCCCCATGGAACGGCCGAGGAGCTCTTGATCTCACGCTGGATGGTCCCCGCCGTCGTCATGCTCGAGTCGAAGGTGAGGCTCGAGCCCGCGCCCACGTAGATGTTGCTGTTGGAGTGGATGCGCCCATTGAAGGTCATGTTGGATCCTGGGGAGAGCTCCAGATCCACACCGGCGCCGTAGAAGGCGCCGAACTGGAAGAGGGGCACCCGCACCTGGCGCAGGATCTGCGTTTGACGCGATCGCGTCCCCTGCTCCCCGCGCACCTCGGAGGTGATCAGGTAGTCGGTGACCTGCCCGCTAAAGCCCGCGAAGGGCCCAGTGGAAAATGTCGTGGTGTAGGAGTACGGGGCGGTCGGCACCACGCGGGTGACCGAGAAGGTCGCGAAGGAGAGCGTGGGGTCAGGCAGGGAAGGGGCGGTGATGCCGGCCAGCTGCTCGTCGCTCGGGGTCGGATTGTTGGCGAGGATGGCACGCAAGGCGACCACCCCGGACTCGATGCCTGCCTCCGCCCCGTAGAAGGCGGCGCTGTACTGCTTCCAGCTCCCCGAAATGGTCAGCTCGGTCGTGCCCATGGCGACCAGGGTGAAGCCCAGCACGGAGAAGAGCAGGACGGCGATGAGAGTCAGGGGCAGGACCGACCCGCGCTGGCTCCGGCAGGCACGACGGGCGACGGCTCGCATGGGGACTCCTTCTCGGCTCAGAGATTTCGCGGACGGACGGAGGTCGTGAGCGTGAAGGTGCGCGCGTCGAGAGGCCCGCTCACCGACTGCGCGGTGAGAGTGACCATGATGCGACGGATGCTGCCGAGGTTGGCCGCGAGGCTCGCGGCGGGAATGACTACGTCGTTCGTGTCGAAGTAAGTCAGGGTGAACCCCGTCACGCCGTTGGCGAGCGGCTGGAGCCCACCGCCTGTGCCGGAGTCCTTCAAGAGCGTGCTCACGTTGTCCCAGACGAAGCGCACGAGCTTGGGCCGGCCCACCTGCACTCCCTGCGTATAGGGCTGGGGCACGCCCGGCGAGGCTAGGACGATGGTGGTGCCGGTGGCGGAGGAGACGGTAACCGTCGAATACTGATCGGTGTTGATCAGATAGATCACGTCACCGCCCCTGAAGCCGCTGGCGTCCGCCACCGTGAGGGTGGTATCGCTCGTGTTCGCGTTGGCGGTGAGGGTGGTCGAGGCGGCGGAGAGATCGGCCCAGAAGCTCACGCTCGTCGAGGTGGCCGCCGTGATCTTGATCGCGGAAGGTGGGAAGCCCGAACCGGCCCGCCTGAGGTCCTCCTCCATGATCATCCCGGCCCGCGCGGCCTGCTGCGCCTGGGCGCGGTTGTCGCCGTCGGTGCTGATCTTGGCGCTCGTGGCGACCACGCCTCCTATCGCCGCCATCACCATACCGAGGACACCGCAGGAGACCACGAGCTCGGTGAGGCTCATGCCGCGGTGATCCTGAAGCACCGAGCCGATCCGACGCATCGAGCGGCGGAGCGCGGTGACGGAGCCCCGGAGCCGTCTCACGGGATCGTGACCTGTCCGGAGGGCTGCACGGTCACCGTGAGCGAGACGCCGCTCGCGTGGGTCACCGTGAGCACGCCCGTGGTGCTCGCGGTGCCGAACGGTGTGAAGATGGGCGAGTCGCCGCTGAGGCTGACATCGTTGGACACGGCGATCACGCCCGCGCTGTTCGTGTCCAGGCCGATCCAGGCGGCGCCCGCGCAGCTGCCCTGGAGGAGCTGCACGCCCCCCGGCACGGCCTGTACGCAGATGTTCTGCCGCGTCTGGATGGCGACCATGCGCGCCTGGTTGAGTGCCGCTTGAATCTCGCGCGCTCCGCCCCGCGTGGTGGCCGCAGGGAAGAGCGTCCAGGCAGTCGGGAGGGCAACCGTGGCCAGCACACCGAGGACCGAGATGCTCACGAGCATCTCCGAGAGGGAGAAACCCGCGTCAAAGTGGAGATTTTTCTTCTTCACGGCCGGCGTCATGGCGCAGGGCTGAAAAGCAACTTCCCTGCCACAGCTCGGCGGATAGGGACGCTCGCAAACAGGGGAAATCGCTGGGGCGTCGGGGCTCTTCGCCGAGCTTTGAACTCTACCACTACGTCAAATCCTGCCACTGTCGGATGACACTGTCATCAAATAAACACAGCACGCCGAATTTTGCCTGTCGATAGGGAAAAACCTGAGATGGACGACTTCGCCGGGCCTGCGTCAGGCCTGGCCGCGCGCCCGCACGCATTCACTGTGGATCGCCCCTCCCAGGAGCGCCATCACGGTGGCCACCGCCACACACAGGCCCGCGAACGTGCCCCAGGCCGCGCCATAAGAATCGCTTGCTTCCAGCACTGAGCCGAAGAGCGGCGCTCCCAGGAGGAGGCCCACCACGATGGCGGCGAAGGAGACGCCACTCAGCAGCCCCGACTGGCGCGCACCCCCTGCCTCGGCGCTCGCGACGAAGTAGATGCCGACCCAGCCGTGGGCGCCGATGCCGGCAGCGAAGGCGAGCAGGGCCGCGGCGGTGGCCCGCGGTGTCGGCGCCACGGCGTAGACGACGAAGACCGAGGCGCCGATCAATGACGACACGACGAGCCAGGGTGGCCTCCGGCCGCCAAGCCATCGATCACTCGCCGCTCCCAGGCCGAGTCGGGCAGCGGCGCCGCCAGCCTGCGCCGCCGCCACGAGGGCGCCCGCGGCGACGGCGGTAAGGCCCAGGACCTGGACACCGTAGAGGGGAAGATAGGCGAGCACGGCTGACTGGACCATACCGAGGATGAGACCGGCGCCGAAGAGCACGAGGAGCGGCGGACGCTTGAGCCACCACCAATGGTCGGCGATGGTACCGTCGGCTTTGGTTCTGCGTGTCCCCGCGAGCGGCGCGAGGAATGGCCAACTGGCGAGGGCGGGAGCGCCCATCACCACCGCGCAGGTCGCCACGGCGATGCGCCAGCCGAGTGCGCTGGCGATGAGCGGAAGCGTGAGGGCCGAGATCACGCCGCCCACCGTGAGGCCCATCTGCTTGATGCCCATGGCAATGCCACGCTCGCGTACTGGGAAGAGATCCACGATGGCCTTGCCGAGGACGGGGTTGACGACGCTCCAGCCGACTCCGGCCAGGAAGAGGCAGCCGAGGAACATCCAGAAGCGCGGCGCGGCGCACGCGAGAGCGAGTCCGAGCGCACCCAGGGTGAGTCCGCCCAGGAAGGTCGGCCGCACGCCCCAGCGATCGGCGAGGTGACCGGCGGGCAGGGAGAACAGGAGGCCGCCTAGGTACACGCTGGGCACGATGAAGGCAACGTCGAAACGCGAGAGCTGAAACCCCTCGACGAGGCTCGGAGCCAACGGTGAGACGCCCAACATGCCGAAGGCGCCCATCCCGTACGCCACCGTCAGCAAAGCGAGGATCGGCCAGCGCCGCGGCGACGCGGAGACGAGAAGAGCGGAGTTTGCCACCGAGCGGAAGCGATCAGCCGATGAAGAGGCCGCCGTTGGGGGAGAGCCACTGGCCGGTGAAGAAGGAGCTGTCGTCGGAGGCGAGGAAGAGTGCGGTCTTCGCCACCTCCTCCGGCTCCGCCCATCGGCCGAGCGGCGTGCGCATGGTCACGGCCTGGCGCATGAGCGGCGACATCTGCTGGGTCATGGGCGTGTCGATGAAGCCCGGGCAGATGGCATTCACGCGGATGTTGCGCGAGCCGACCTCGCGCGCCACCGCCCGCGTGAAGCCCAGGATGCCTGCTTTGGCCGCGCTGTAGTGCGGCAGGTTCTCGAGGCCCATGAGCCCCGCCACGCTCGACATGTTCACGATGGCGCCCCGGTTCTGGCGGCTCATGAGGCGAAGCGCCTCCCGCGTGCAGAAGAAGGTGCCGTTGAGGTGCACGCCGATCATGCGGAGCCACGCCTCGTCCGTCATGTCCTGGGTGATGTCCCAGTGCGTGGTTACGCCCTGTCCGCTCACCATCTCCATGATGCGGGCGTCCGATCTCTGGAGGAGGCGCTCCCGCTCGGCCGCGGAGGTGCCCGCGATGCCCGCGTTGTTCACGAGAACGTCGAGGGTGCCCATCTCCCGCTCGATCTCCGCGAACATGGCTTTGACCTGCCCGCTGTCCGCCACGTCGGCCTGGATGGCGCGCGCCGCGCCCGCCTGGGCGCCCAGGCTCTCCACGGTTTCCTTGGCGGTCATGGCGTGCAGGTCGTTGGCCACCACGCGCGCGCCCTCATGGGCGAAGAGCTGCGCCACCGCGCGGCCGATGCCCGAGCCCGCCCCCGTGATGAGCGCGACCCTGCCCTCGAGCTTCACTTGTCGAGCCAGGTGACCATGAGACGCCCGCCGTAGTCGTGGCCGATGTTCGGCCCGAAGTTCTTCACGTAGGGCTCCCACGCCGCGACCGCGCTCACCGAGGGACCGTAGAGGGCGTACACGTGGCTCGAGATGTAGCGCTGGATGTCATAAATGATCTCGCGGCGCTTGGCCACGTTGAAGGTCCGGCGTTGCAGCTTGATCATGTCCGCGAGCTTGGGATCGTTCACTCCGGAGGCGTTGAGCGGTTGCCCCGGCATGAAGTAGCGGTAGAGATAGCTGTCGGGATCCGTCCACTGTCCGAAGAGCGCCGTGGCCATCTTGTCGAACTTGCCGAAGAACGCGGTGGAGATGAACGCGCCGTACTCCTTCATCTTGAGCTCGACCTCGATGCCGCCTTTCTTCCAGCTCGCCAGCGTCACCTCGACGCCGTCCATGTAGTCGGGGCCATAGCCGGCGGTGGTCTCCATGGTCGTCTTGAGACCGTTGGGCAAGCCGGCCTCGGCGAGGAGGCGCCGGGCCTCGCGCGGATCGAACTCGAAGAGCTTTCGTCCCTCAGCGGGGAGCTGATCGATCGGAATGGACCAGTCCTTGAAAGCCGCGGGAATGGCGGGGTTGGGCACGCCGTACCCACCCTGCGACCAGCTGTTGGTCTCGAGGACTTCCTTCCAGTTGCTCGCCGCCGCTACCGCGCGCCGCACGCGGATGTCCTTGAAGGGCTCCTGATCGAGGTGCACCCAGGTGATGCCGCCGAAGACCACGATGTAGTCCTTGGTC
>DATGCY010000218.1:0-4806 GCA_035311385.1 Candidatus Methylomirabilota bacterium | reverse complement strand
TCTCATCACGGATCCTCCCCTCGCCCTCGATGGTGAGGCGAGCTTCGCTCAGGACTGGGCCACCCACAGGATCGACGACACCTCGCCGAACTCGCGCCACAGCTTGCGCCAGGATTCGCCGCCATCGTCGCTGCGGTAGAGGTAGCCATAGCGACTGGCGGCCAGGACCGTGTCGGGAGCGGAGGCCGGCACGCTCACCGTCCATACCGCTGAATTGGGCTGGACGGGAAGTCCCAGGCTCTGCCACGTCGCGCCCGCGTCGCGCGAGCGCATCACCGTGCCGATGCGGCCCGGCGTCGAATCCCCCACCGTCACGAACACCGTTCGGGAATCGTTCGGCCTGGCCGCGATCCCGCGCGGGTAGTGCCACGGGAAAACCTCGCGGGCGCGGGCCGGCTGCCAGGTCTCGCCGTCGTCCGTGCTCCGCCAGACTTCGTCGTTGACCAGGGTGAACACCGTCTTGGGCGGCCCCGCGACGACCAGGACGTTGTGGACGTCGAGGTTCGGAATCTGGCCGTTCACCTTCGTCCACGTCTCGCCGCCGTCGGCGCTGTGCCGGACGCCGTCCACCTCGAGCCCGACCCAGATGTGGCGGTGATCGACGGGATCGATCGCGATGCCCGTCGGCCGCGGGATGCCGACGTTCGGGCACTCGGCGGCGATCTCCACGGCCAGGTGCTCCCAGGTTTTCCCGGAGTCGGTGGAGCGATAGATGCCCGGCTTGCTGGGCGTGCCCGTCCCCGCGAACATCACCTTCGGATCGACGGGATCGATGGCCACGCTCCACACCATCGAGCCTTTCATCGGCGTGTCGAGCAGGCGCCAGTGGATGCCGCCGTCGTCGCTCGCGTACAAGCCCAGGTCGGTCCCGGCATACACGACATCGGGACGCCGTGGATCTTGGAGCAGCGCCTTCACGATGCAGTCGGAATGCATCCCCTGACGCATGCCGGTGCGCGTCCAACTCTCACCCTCGTCGGCGCTGATCATGACACCCTGGCCGATCGTCCCTACCAGAATGGTCCCCGGCTTCGCCATGCTCCACCTCCTCGGCGTCCGAACCGTTCCGTTATTCCTGCGTCGCGACTATACCCCGATCGGCGAGGGTCCGCGAGGCTTCGAGCGGACGGGGGGTGTTCTCGACAGCTCTTTGCTGTGCTCGGTGACCGAAGCGTTCGGCCGCCGAGCGTCGCGATCAGCCGGCGTGGCCAGCGGCCGACAGCCGCCGGTCGAGATCGAAGGCGGCGCTGATGAGCGCCAGGTGCGTGAACGCCTGCGGGAAGTTGCCGAGGTGCTGCGCCTGAAGGCCGAGCTCCTCGCCGTACAGCCCCAGGTGATTGGCGTAGCCGAGCATCTTCTCGAAGAGGAAACGCGCCTTGTGCAGGTCACCCATGCGGGAGAGGCACTCGACGTACCAGAAGGAACACATCGAGAAGGTGCCTTCATCCCCCGAGAGCCCGTCGGAGAACCCGCCGCCGAGGCGATAGCGATAGACCAGCGAGTCACTCACCAGCTCGCTCTCGATCGCGCGGAGGGTCGAGAGCCATCGTGGATCGGTGGGGGACACGAAGCGGACGAGCGGCATCAGGAGTGCCGCCGCGTCCAGGGTCGTGGCGCCGACATGCTGAAGGAACGCCTGGCGCTTCGGGTCCCAGAAGCGTGTGAAGACGTCACGGTAGATCGTGTCCCGCGTCTCGTGCCAGCTCGCCAGCGGGGCCGGGAACGAACGCTTGGTGGCGAGGCGGATCGCGCGATCGACGGCGACCCAGCACATCACCCGCGAGTAGAGGAACTCTTGCCGTCCGCCCCGCACCTCCCAGATGCCCTCGTCCGGCCGGCGCCAGTTGGCGCATACCCAGTCGATCAAACGCAGGATGTTCGTCCAGCCGTCGTACCCGATAGGAGAGCCGTACTTGTCGTACAGGTAGACCGAGTCCATCAGCTCGCCGTAGATATCGAGCTGGAGGTTGTCGAAGGCCGCGTTCCCGACACGGACCGGCCGGGATCCCATGTAGCCTTCGAGATGAGACAAGGTCTCCTCGGGCAGCGCATGACGGCCATCGAGCCCATACATGATCTGGAGCGAGCCGTCGGGCTCGAGCTCCTGGCAGCGCTCCGTCACCCAGCGCATGAAGGCGGCCGCCTCTTCCGTGTAGCCGAGGCGCATGAGTCCGTAGAGGACGAACGACGAGTCGCGGATCCAGGTGTAGCGATAGTCCCAGTTGCGCCCGCCCCCGATCAGCTCGGGGAGACCGAAGGTCGGCGCGGCGACGATGGAGCCGTACTGCCGGGAGGTGAGCAGCTTCAGGGTCAGCGCCGAGCGGTTCACCATCTCGCGCCAGCGGCCCCCGTAGGTATTGCGCGCGACCCAGCGACGCCAGAAATTCACCGTCTGCTTGAAGGCGTCACTCTCGTAGTCGGGCTGCGCCGACGGCGACGGCTCCTGCGCGAGAACCACTTCGAGAACGAACCAGGCCGAGGCGTCGGCGCCGAGCGAGAACTCGGCGATCGCCGCGCCGTTTTCGAGACGCATGGGGACCGACGACCGCAATCGAAGCACCAGCTCACCGCCGCCTGACCGGCCGACGAAGAGCACTTCGGTGTCGCTCCGGCGCTCGGCCGTGTGGATGGCCCGCGCATAGTCGAAGCGTGGATCGCAGCACATCCGAAAGCGCACCTCGCCGCGCACCGTCTTCGCTCGCCGCACCACGTTGTGCGCCTGCCCCACTTCCTCTACGGGCATGAAATCAGAGAGCTCGGCCACGCCGTTGGCATTGAGAAAGCGCGTCAGCAGCACGTTGGTGTCGGGAAGATAGAGCTGCTTGCGCGCGGCGCCCTCGAGGAGCGGCGCGATCTGGAATCGCCCGCCGCGCTCCGCGTCGACGAGGGCGGCGAAGACCGACGGCGAGTCGAAGTGAGGCAGACAGAGGAAATCGATCGATCCATCCATGCCCACCAGGGCCACCGTGTAGAGATCGCCGATGACGCCGTACTCGCCGATGGGTGCGTAGCGACTCGCCATGGTCATCCGACCGCTTCACCCCGCCACGGCGGTGAAGGCGTCGTGGAGGATCGAGAGCGCGCGATCGACCTCGGCGTCGGTGGTCACCATGGGCGGGACGAAACGGAGCACGTTCAGGCGCCCATGGCTCCCGCGCACCTGAAAGATGAGGCCTTGCTCGAGGCAGTAGCTGGCGACCGCCTCCGCTTCCTTGTTGGCCGGAGTCTTGTGGATGCGATCGGTCACGAGCTCGACGCCCAGGAGCACGCCACGCCCGCGCACGTCTCCGATGATCTCGAACCGCTGGGCCATCTCGTGGAAGGCGGCCTTCATGCGGCGTTCGATCCGCGCCGCTTTGCCCGCCATGTCCTCCTCCACCACCACGTCGAGGCTGGCCAGGCCCGCCGCGCAGAGGATCGGATCCGTCGCGTGCGAACGCGTGGCAAAGTAGCCTCGCCGCACGGCCCGGTCGGCGATCGCCGCCGACGTGCAGACCGCGCTGATCGGCAGCCCACCGCCGAAGTGCTTCGAGATGGCCAGGATGTCCGGGACCACGCCTTCGTGCTCGTAGCAGAACGTCTTCCCGGTCTTGCCGAGGCCGGTCTGCGCCTCGTCGAAGATCAGGAGCATGTCACGCGCGGCACATGCCTCGCGCAGGGCAGCGAAGTACCCGGGCGGCGGCACGATCACGCCGCCCGCGCTCAGCACCGGCTCGACGATCACGGCAGCGGGCCGCGCGGTGAAGTTCGCGTCGGCGAGCGTCAAACTCGTCTTCAGGCACAAAAAATCGCATCCAGGAAAAGTGGAAGCCACCGGACAGCGATAGCAGTCCGGGGCGAGGATCGCGGAGGTGCCGGGAGCGAGCGCGGCATGCTTGTTGCGGTTCCAGCCGAAGGACAGCGAGCGGGCGACGAGCGAAGTCGAGCCGTGCAGCCCCTCGTGCAGCCCGAGCACGTCGTAGCCGCCGGTGGCATTGCGGGCCAGATCGACCGAGGCCTCGATGGAGTCGCTGCCGCTCACCAGGAAGAGCGACTTCTGGAGTGGCGGGGTGAGCAGCCCGCCGAGCCGTTCGTGGAGCTGCAGACGCGGCAGGTTCAGCATGGTGTTGGAGGCATGGACGATGGTCCGCGTCGCCTCCTCGATAGCTCGCATGACGCGCGGGTGGCGGTGCCCGAGCGCGGCCCCCATCTGCCCTGACTGGAAGTCGAGGTACTCGCGCCCGGTGGTGTCCGCCACCGTGCTCCCGCTCGCCTTGGCGAGTACCGGACGATCCTCCAGGCCGGCCATGTACGCCGCGCCCGGCGTGGGGATCATCCAGGTGTCCACGATCTCCTTGATCTTCGCGGCGTCCATGGCCGTCGCCTTCAGCGCGCGTATCGCGCGGCCTGCTCGACGATGTCGACGCCGACGAGCTGGCTCCACGCCTGGAGGAGCTTGCCGACCACCGGCCCTGGAGCGCCCGCGCCCAAGGCGAGCCCGTTGACCTTGACCACGGGGAGCAGGCAGTACGTGCTCGCCGTCAGCATCGCCTCCTCGGCCTGGTAGAGATCGAACATGGTGAAGGCACCCTCGTCCGTCTCGAGGCCGAGCTTCTCGGCGAGCTCCACCGCGGTGAGCAGGCTAACACCCGTCAGGTGCGTCCGGCGCTGGGGAATCCGCAGCACGCCGTCGGAGACGAACAGGAAGTCGGAGCCGCTGCTCTCGGCGATGTTGCCGTCGGTGTCGAGCATCAGGGCAAAGGCGTCGGGGTCGGCTGCCTTGGCCTCGAACTCCGCCTGGAAGTGATTCATCTTGTTCGACACCTT
>DATGCY010000217.1:0-2841 GCA_035311385.1 Candidatus Methylomirabilota bacterium | reverse complement strand
AATCGCTTGTTCCACGGCCACGGCCATCTCGAGCTCGCCCGGACGCAGGAGATCATCCTACGTCATCTGCCGCCGCCGCCCTGCGCCGTGCTCGACGTGGGCGGTGGCCCCGGCGCCTACGCCTGCTGGCTCGCCGCTCGGGGCTACCGCGTCACCCTGATCGATGCCTCGCCGTTGCACGTGAAGCAGGCGAGCGAGGCCTCACAGCGTCAGCCGCGCACGCCCATCGCGGAGTGCCGCCTGGGCGACGCGAGACGGCTCGACGTGGCCGGCGGCAGTGTGCCGGTGGTGCTGCTCTTGGGGCCGCTCTATCACCTGACCGATCTCGAGGATCGCCTCCAGGCGCTGCGAGAAGCTTATCGCGTCCTCGAGCCCGCCGGTCTCCTCTTCGCGGCCGCGGTGGATCGCTTCGCGTCGCTTCTACCTGGAGTCTTCGAGAATGCGCTCGCCGATCCGGAGTTCGCCGCCATCGTGGCCCGCGACCTGCGCGACGGCCAGCATCGGAATCCGACCGACAAGGACTACTTCACGACGGCCTTCTTCCATCGTCCGGAGGAGCTGGAGGCGGAGGTGCGCGCGGCGGGCTTCGAGCTGGTCGATCTGCTGGGCGTGGAGGGCCCGGGCTGGCTCCTCCCCGACCTCGAGCGACGCTGGGCCGATCCCGCCGAGCGCGAGCGCCTGCTCCAGGCCGCACGCGCCGTCGAGCGCGAACCCACCCTGCTGGGGCTTCACGCGCACCTCCTCGCGGTGGGCGGGAAACCCGCCTGAGCGGGCCGTTTCCGCTCGCGCCACGGAGCGGTTGACACCCCGACCCTGGGCAGTTTACGGTCGCTTTTCAGGGGCAAGGAGGTCCCGAAGCCATGTCGAGCACCTATCGCTACCAGATCCCCGTCGAGCAGACCCAGTGGAAGTTCGAGGGGAAGAACGAGACCAGCTTCACCTGGGAGTACGAGGACGGACGCGAGAAGCTGCTCAACCTCTACGAGAAGGGCAAGAAGCAGCAGTGGGACGCCAGCACCCGAATCGACTGGTCGCAAGACCTCGACCCCGAGAATCCGATGATGATGGACGACCGCGCGGTGCCCATCTGGGGCTCGCCGATCTGGGACCGGCTCACCGAGAAGGAGCGGGTGCGCGTCCGGCACAACCTCCAGGCCCAGACGCTGTCCCAATTCATGCACGGGGAGCAGGGCGCTCTTATCGCCACCGCCAAGATCGTCCAGACCGTACCCGGGGTGGACGCCAAGTTCTACGCGGCGACCCAGGTCATGGACGAGGCGCGCCACGTGGAGGCCTACGCGCGGCTGCTCCACGAGAAGTTCGAGCTCGCCTATCCCATCACCCCCGGCCTCCGCACGCTGCTCGAGCAGACCATCAGCGATCGCCGGTGGGACATGACCTATCTCGGCATGCAGATCCTCATCGAGGGCCTGGCCCTCGCCGCCTTCCAGCGCATCCGCGACACCGCCAAGAATCCGCTCGCCGCCTCCGTCAACGCCTACGTGATGCAGGACGAGGCGCGCCACGTGGCCTTCGGCCGTATCGCCCTGCGCGAGTACTACCCGCAGCTCAGCGAAGTGGAGCGGGACGAGCGCGAGCAGTTCGTGGTCGAGGCCTGCTATCACATGCGCGACCGCTTCAATCAGCGGGAGGTGTGGGAGACCCTGGGCCTGCCCGTGGACGAGTGCATCCAGGTCGCCACGGTGTCGGACCAGATGAAGCAGTTCCGCACGCGCCTCTTCACCCGCATCGTGCCCACCGTGAAGGACATCGGGCTGTGGGGCTCGCGCGTGCAGAAGGCCTACGCCGACATGGGCGTGCTCGATTTCGCCTCCATCGACGCGGAAGCCATGCTGGATAATGACAACCGGGTCGCCGAGGAGTTCGACGCCCGCCGGCGCTGAGCCAACGAGCGCGTCCGCCGCATCACCGTCCCGTCAGGAGCCTCCGGTTCCGCCGCGACAGGATGACCGCCCTCGACGTCAGCGCAGACGTCGGTCGCTTCCCCGTTGCCACGGGGCGATTCCGATGTGAGGAGATGAAGCGATGAAGGGTCTGATCATGGACTACCCGCTGACGCTCACCCAGCTCTTCGAGCGCTCGCGGAAACTCTTCCACAAGAAGACCATGGCCACCCGCGTGCCCGGGCACGGCCTCCAGCGCTATACCTACGCGGACTACGCCGACCGCGTGGCCCGGCTCTCCGCCGCTCTCGCGCGCTTGGGCCTCCAGAAGGGCGATCGCGTGGGCACCTTCGCCTGGAACTCGCATCGCCACATGGAGGTGTACTTCGCCGCGCCGCTGATGGGCATGGTCCTCCACACCGTGAACATCCGCCTCTCCCCACAGGACCTCACGTACATCATCAACCACGCGGGCGACAAGATCCTCATCGTGGACGCGAGCCTCTGGCACCTCCTCGAGCCCATCCGGAAGGACCTCAAGACCGTCACGAACGTGATCGTGATGAAGGACACGCCCAGCGGGGAGATCCCGGCGGGGGCCATGGACTACGAGGCGCTCCTCGCCGACGCCAAACCCGTGGAAACGTGGCCGACTCTGAACGAGACCGACGCCGCCGGCATGTGCTACACGTCCGGCACCACGGGACATCCCAAGGGCGTCCTCTACACGCATCGCGGGATCTACCTCCATTGCTTCGGCTCGTCCACGGTGGACGTGCTCGGCATCTGCGAGCGTGACGTCATCCTCCACATCGTGCCCATGTTCCACGCCAACGCCTGGTGCGTGCCCTTCGCGGGGGTGATGAACGGCTCCACGCAGATCTTCGGCGGCCCCAATCCGCAGCCGCGCGACATCATCGAGATCGTCCACCACGAG
>DATGCY010000216.1:0-3151 GCA_035311385.1 Candidatus Methylomirabilota bacterium | reverse complement strand
GTTCACCCTGCTCCAGTGGTCGGCGGTGGTGGTCACCGCCTACTTCGTGGAGACGGCGACGCAGTTTTGGATCCTCGCCGTGGTGGCCGGCACAGGCTTGGGGGCGGTGCAGGCGGCGAGCCGCACCTTCCTCGCGAGCCTCTGCCCCGAGGGCATGGAGGCGGAGCTCTTCGGCTTCTACTCTCTGTGCGGCAAGAGCTCCGCCGTCATAGGCCCGCTCGTCTTCGGCGGCATCTCCCACGCCGCGGGCGGGGATCAGCGCGCGGGCATCCTTGCCATCGGGAGCTTCTTCATCATTGGTCTCGTCCTCCTGGCCCGGGTGAAAGCAGGTGGTCCGACGCAAGGATAGGTGGCGCCAGGAAGTCTCTTGGCCACCCTTTCCTACCGGGAAACAATAACCGGGTGATTTCTTCTTCATTGCCTCGGACCTGATCTTATGTGATGACAATCCAGGTGCTTTCCACCGGTCGGGTCGGTCTGCTCCGAGAAGATCGACGGCACATGACTTGCTCATTCCGCCTCGCGATTCGCGAGTTGCCCCATCTGGAGGAGCGCACCATATGGCGATTCTTCCGGCGTCTGCCAGCGACGAGACGGAAGCATCCAGGCGCAGATCTCGGGTGAGGGACGGGGGAGCCGCTTCACCATCTGCCTGGCACGCGGCCGCCTGGCACGCGGCGTCCTCCCCCGTGCCGATCATCCCGGCGGCACGGCCGAGGAGACAGTCCTGAGCCCGCGGCGCATCGTCATCGTGGAGGACAACGAGGATGCGCGGCACATGTTCAAGGCGCTCCTCGAGCTCGCCAGCCACGAAGTGCACGATGCCGCGGACGGTCCGGCAGGCATCGAGCTGGTGGGGGCGGTGGAGCCGGACATTGCCTTCGTGGACATCGGGCTCCCCGGCGTCGATGGCTACGAGGTGGCTCGCCGGCTCCGCGAGCGCCACAAGGATCTCTGCCTCGTTGCGATGAGCGGCTACGGCCAGTCCGAGGATCGCCGCAAGGCGGTGGAGGCCGGCTTCGACATACATCTCCTCAAGCCCGTGGATCCCGACCGGCTCTCGGCCATCATCGCCGCCCTGCCCCCGAGGCGGCTAGGGCAGGAGGCCAATGGCCGCGTCGGGAACGGCTTGGCGTAGCCTCTTCTTCGCCTCGTGCGGACGCGTGGGTGGCCCGCAGTTCTGATCGCCGCCCTCAGCCTGTTCCTGCTGGCCGGCTGCGGCGCCCTGGCGGACGCGCTGAAGCCGACCGAGGTTCCCGGAGTCACTCAGCAGCTCATGATCCGCTCTCTCGAGCGCGCGCTCGGCCAGCTCGATCTCTCGCGGCTGCTGGGACCGGGAGTGGCCGTCGACGTGTACTCGATGGTGGGGAACCAGACCAACCAGACCTTCGTGAAGGAGTTCTGCACCGCTTGGCTTCAGGCCCACGGCGTGCGCACGGTGCCCTCCTCCCCGGATCTCAAGGTGAGGCTCTTCGCCTCCGTGCTGGGGACCGACGAGAACTCGACCCTCATCGGCATTCCCACCTTCCAGGCTCCCGTGGTCAATCTCCCCATTCCCGAAATCGCCCTCTTCAAGTGGCAGCGCAATCGCGGGCAAGCCGAGGTGCGAATCTACGAGTTCGATGCGAAGACGGACGCGGTGGTGGGAAGCCAGCCTCCCGGGGTGGGGCGCGCGAAGTACGACAACTTCACCTTGCTCCTCTTCATCCACTTCACGGTGGCCGACACTGAAAAGCGCGAGTGACTGCGCCCAGCTCGCTCCCGGCGAGCTGACCATGAACACCGCTGCCGCTACGGAGGAGCGCTTCCTGAAGCTTGAGCGGCCGGGCGCCACTCCTGGCTCGTCGAGAATCGCCGGTGGCCGTACCAGATGGACCACGCCATGATGCCCACGGTGAGGGGGATGCCCGTGAGGACGTTGATCACGAGGAAGAGCTCCACGCTCGTCCGCAGGAGGGCGATCATGCGGATGCCGGTCCGGAGCAGAAGATAGGTCGCCCACACCAGCGAGATCTGCGAGAACACGCGGCGGAAGGTGAGCGAGGCGACCATCTCGGGGGAAAAGGGATAGGTCTCCCGCGCGAACACGCCGGCGAGGGGACGGCCGATGAGGACGGAGCCGAGGAAGGCTAGCCCGTAGGCGCCGTTGACGATGAGACCGGGAGCGAAATAGCCCGTGGTACTGCCGGTAGCGAGCCCGGCGGCGGCCTGGACCAGCGCGATACAGAGGCCGATGGCTGCGGTCACCCCGGAGCGATCCCGTCGCCGCTCCCACAGGTAGGCGATGACCGCGAGCATGGTGGCGGCGAGGATGCCCGTGCGGAGATCGACGAGCTTCCAGCCGAGGTAGAAGACGACGACGGGCCCGAAGGCGTCGCGAGCGAAGCGCGGACCGGTGCCCAGCATGAGGCTCCAGGGCGAGACGGCTCGCGATTCGCGTTGATCCGGCATGGGCGACCTCGAGTAGCATCGCGCGCGCCGTGGAGGACGTCAAGCCGGCGCAGGTGCTTGACGCGTCGGTGCTCGCGCGCGAGTATCCACGCCGACCCATGTCCTCTCGTGCTTCGTGCTCGCGCGCCGCGGCCCCGTGAAGAACGTCCGACTCCTCGTGGCCTACGCCGCGTGTCAGTTCCTGCTCTTTCCCATTCCCATCATCACCCTCTTCTGGAAGGACCAGATCGGCATGTCCCTCGCCGACATCATGGTCCTCCAGGCCATCTTCGGCCTCGCCGTGGTGATCTTCGAGTTTCCCTCCGGCTATCTTGCGGACCGTGTCGGCTATCGCCGATCCATCCTCGTCGGCACCTCCTTGCTCCTCGCGGGCTGGCTCCTCTACACGCGCGCCGCCACCTTCTGGATGGTGGGCCTGGCCGAGACCGTCCTCGGCGCGGGTAGCGCGTTCGTGTCCGGAGCCGATCGCGCCATCCTCTGGCTCTCGCTCGAAAGCGAAGGGCGCGCCCGCCAGTACACGCGCTGGGATGGAAGAATCCGCGCCATCTCGCAATCGGCGGAGGCGCTCAGCGCCGCCGCGGGAGGCTGGCTCTACGCGGTGGCGCCGCGCTTGCCGTTCTGGCTCCAGGTGCCGAGCGCGGCCCTCGCCTGGGTCGCTGCCGTGCTCCTGCGCGAAGCGCCGCGAATCCCCGTGGCGGGC
>DATGCY010000215.1:0-2074 GCA_035311385.1 Candidatus Methylomirabilota bacterium | reverse complement strand
TACACCGTGCTCCTCGCCCTCTACGTCGCCGACAACACCGTGAATCCGCAGATCACGACGGTGTCCTACCGTCCTGAGAGCGCCCCGTGAGCGACGGAGCAGCATGGACACTCTGATCGTTCACGTGCTGACCGCATTGCTCTACGCCTCCGTGCTGTTCCTGATCGCGGGCGGCCTCTCCCTGATCTACGGCGTCATGCGCATCGTCAATCTCGCCCACGGCATGCTCTACGCGTTCGGCGCATACGTGTCGGCGTGGGCGGTGGGCATGATGGTCGCGCGCTGGCCGGTCGGCCTTCTCTTTGCGCTGCTGCCGCTGGGAGCCGTAGCGGCGGCCGGCCTCGGCGCCGTGCTCGAGCCCACGCTCTTGAGACCTTTCTATCGGCGCGCCGAGGAGTACCAACTCCTCGTCACCTTCGGCCTCCTCCTGATCCTGGCCGACCTGTTGCGCCTGCTGTGGGGGCCGTACCCGCTTTCCGCGAGCCAGCTCTACGAAGCCCTGGGCAGCCTCACCATCGGCGACACGATCTATCCCAACTACAACCTCGTGGTCATCGCCGTGGGCGCCCTCGCCGCGCTCGGCATGTGGGCCTTCATCTACAAGACGCAGTTCGGCGTGATGCTTCGCGCGACGTCGCAGAACATGCGCATGGCCCAGGCGCTCGGTATCAACGTGAACCGGGTTTATATCCAGGCCTTCACTCTCGGATGCTTCATGGCGGGCATCGGGGGCGCCATCATCGTCCCCAGCCAGGGGGCCGTGCTCGACATGGGCGTGGATGCGCTCATCATGGCCTTCGTGGTCGTCGTCATCGGCGGCCTGGGAAGCCTCGAGGGCGCGCTCGTGGGCGCTCTCCTCGTCGGCGTCGTGCGCGAGCTCGGGATCACGTTCTTCCCCGAGGTCGAGCTGGCCGTGCTCTATCTCATGGCCGCGGTGGTGCTGCTGATCCGCCCCGCCGGGCTCTTCGGGCGTCCATGAGCGCCATCCCCCTCCCGCCGTCGCGTGCGCTTCGCTGGATCGTCCCGGGCCTCGTCATCCTGGCCATCCTGCCCTGGGTGGTCGAGCCGTACCAGACCACGCTCTTCTCGTATGGGCTCGTCATGGCCATCGCCGCCCTCGGCTTCAATCTGCTCCTGGGCTACACGGGACTCCTGTCCTTCGGGCACTCCGCCTACTTCGGCGTGGGGGCGTACGCGGTGGCCATGATCGTCAAATACTTCAAGATCACCTCCCTCGAGGTCTTCATCGTGGGGGGCATCGTGGCCTCTGCCCTCGTCTCGGCCCTCTTCGGCTTCGTGTGCGTGCGCTACACGCGCATCTTCTTCGGCATCCTGACCATGGCCCTCTCGCAGGTACTGTGGAGCCTCGCCTTCAAGTTCTTCTGGATCACCGGGGGCAGCGACGGACTGCGCGTGCCCACGCCCTCGCTGATGGGGGTGAGCCTGCCGGCGAGCGAGGACAAGATGACGTTCCTCGCCCACCGGTACTACTACTACGTGCTCGTTGTCTTCGTGGTGGCCACGGCCGTCATGTGGGTCGTCGTGCATTCCCCCTTCGGCAAGGCGCTCCAGGCCATCCGTGACAACGAGACGCGCGCGGAGTTCGTGGGCGTGCAAGTGCGGCAATATCGCTGGGTCGCCTTCGTCGTCTCCGGCACCTACACGGGTCTGGCCGGCGCGCTGTGGGTCCCCCTCAACGGCCTCACCACGCCGGATATCCTGCATTGGACGTTCTCCGGCGAGATCGTCTTCTTCACCGTGCTGGGCGGCTTCGGCACCTTCGCGGGGCCCATCGTGGGCGCCATCGTGTTCAACTACCTCAAGACCTTTGCCGTGGGCTACACGGTGTACTGGCAGATGTTCCTGGGGGTGGTGTTGGTCAGCCTCGTGCTGGCCCTGCCCACGGGCATCATGGGCATGGTCGGTCGCCTCCTGGGGTGGAGAGGGAAGGCGGCCGCCACATGAGCCTCCTTCAGACGACGAAGCTCGCCAAGTCCTTCGGCGACACTCACGCCGTCGATCGGGTGGACTTCTCCGTTCGCGAGGGCGAGGTGCTGGCCCTGATCGGCTCCAA
>DATGCY010000214.1:0-7733 GCA_035311385.1 Candidatus Methylomirabilota bacterium | reverse complement strand
CCTCCCCAGCTCGCCAGGGCGGCGGCGGTCAGCCCGATGTCTTCGAGGGCCAGCTGGAACACCAGGCGGTCCACCGTGCCCACCCGATCCACGGGCACCCGGAGAGGCCAGCGATGCGCCGGCCAGTCGCGCAGCGTCTGGATCGGGATCTCGCGGCTCACCATGAACTGCAGGTGATTCACGGTGAGGTTGGCGACGCCCACCCGGAGATCGGGCTGGGCCCGCTCGAAGGGAGGCCGCCCTGCGAGAGCCGCCGCGGTCATGGGCGGATTGAGGATGGCCACCGGAATTCTGCCGGCACCGAGGTCGGCGTGGTTGATCACGCCACCGCCCTCCACCACGCGCAGGTCGATCCACGGATGGACTTCGCGCACGAGCTTCGCGAGGCCCTCCAAGAGTACGTACCAGCTGCCCCCGGTCCCGCCCGCGGCCGCGTCGAGACGGATCGGTGACGGCGCCACTAGTAGCCCGTGGCGCGATCAACCAGGTTGAGGAGCGGCGAGCCCGCCAGGTAGCGTCGGAGATTCTCTGCGAAAAGCGCGGCGCACTTGTCGTCGTAGCTCGGGAGAAAACCGGAGACGTGGGGAGAGACGATGATGTTGTCGAGCCCGTAGAAGGGATGCCCGAGGGGCGGCGGCTCCTGGGCGAAGACGTCGATGGCCGCGCCCGCGAGACGCTTTTCGCGGAGGGCTTGGGCGAGCGCCGCCTCGTCCACCGTGGCGCCGCGTCCCACGTTGATGAAGTACGCGCTCGGCTTCATGGCCCGAAGGGCCGCGGCGCCGATCATGCCCGTGGTCTTCGGCGTGAGCGGCGCGCACATGACGACGGCGTCCGATCTCGCGAGGAGCTCCGAAAGCTGCTCGGGAGCGAACCACGCGTCCGGCAGTCGGCCCTCGGGATCGCCCGTGCCCGGCAACGCGTATCCCGCGTCCCCTCGCTCCGCGGGACGACGTTTGCACGCGAGGATGCTCATCCCGAACGCTGTCTTGGCGATGCGGGCCAGCTCGCGCCCGATGCTCCCGTAGCCGATGATGCCCAATGCGGCGCCGCGGAGTTCCGTGGGCACGAAGAGCGTCCAGCGATCCTCGTCCGGTGGCCAGCCGCCTCTCGCCTGCCACTCGACCATGCGCGGCACGCGATGAGCCAACGCCAGGAGCATGGTCAGCGCGTACTCAGCGATGGTGGCCGCATGGACTCCGCTCGTGGTGGTGAGAGGGATGGCTGTGTCCCGGTAGAGCGGATGGTCGTAGATGCCGTTGACCCCGGCCATGTGCAGCTGCACCCACCTGAGCCGAGGCGCCCGCGCGAGATCCCGTGGCGGCGACCCCGCGTAGAGGACGTCCGCCTGCGAGTAGTTCGCGCGCTCCGCGCCCGCGCAGGTCACCTCGACCTCGGGCGAGACGTCGCGGAGCGGCTTCAGCTGCTCCTCGGTGAAAGGCATGGTCACGAGCACGTTCAGCACAGAGGTCCCCCTCGCTTCTCTTCGTTTGCTCTGCCGATGGACGGCGCTTTCCGAGACGGGAACAGCCCTCTCGGCGTCAGGATGACGCAGTCGGTGTAGCCCTCGTCACTGAACCGCGCCCGGGCCGCGGAGGAGGACGCCGGGCAACCGGCCCGTCGACTCGCCGTGCTCGAGAGTCACCTCGCCGTTGACGATGGTGGCCGCGACGCCCTCCGCCTTCTGCACGAGACGGCGGGCGCCGCCGGGCAGATCCATCTCCACGGTCGGCATCGACGGCTTCACGCGCGCGGCATCGAACAGGACGAGGTCGGCCCGGTAGCCTTCCCGCAGCAGGCCACGGTCGGCGAGACCCCAGGCGGAGGCGTTGTCGAAGGAGAGCTTGCGCACCGCCTCCTCGAGGGTGAAGGCCTGCCGCGCGCGCACCCAGTAGCTCAGCATGTGCGTCTGGAGCGATGAGCCCATCTCCTGGCAGACGTGCGCGCCCGAATCCGAGAAGGTCGCCAGGGTGCGCGGATGCCGGAGCATGCCCAGCACCTGATCGGGTTGCTCGTTCACGAGGGGCTGCACGAACACCTGGTCGTCGTTGGCGAGGGCGAGATCGATCATCACGTCCACGGGATGCTGCTGACGCGCGGCCGCGAGCTCGGCCACCGTCGGATCGTTCCACTCCACATCCTTCATCGCGTAGAGGTTGTGGTAATCCGGCTTCCGCGGATCGGTGGTGGCGGCGCCGCCTCCCTGGAGCACGTTGTCGCGGGGCTTCATGGTCGCCTCCGCCGCAATGAGTCGGCGGCGCGTCTCGGGATCGGCCAAGCGTTGCTTCTGTTCGGTGAGGGGCAGGCGGCGCAACTCGCGCCAGGCCGGCAAAACATCGAAGGGCAGATAGGACTTGAGCGAGAAGATGGCGTTGATCGAGCGTGTGGTCGTTTGCCCCCACACGCGCGCGCCCGCCGTCGCGCATTCGTCCAGGTAGTCGAGCTGATAGGTCCACGGATTCGGGTCGTCGCCTTGGCGGCTCGCGATGGTGCCGAACATCACGGGCCGGCCGCTCTCGACGGCGACTCGCTTGAGGCGAGCCAGGAACGCCCGCTGCGCCCGGCCCCCCGAGATATCCGGCCCGACCTGGAAGATGCCGGCGCCCAGCTCGGCCATGGCGCCGACGAGGCGATCGATCTCGGTCCAGTCGGCGATGCGGCTCGCCACCGGAGTGTTGTCCGGCGTGACGTGGGTGTGGGCCCGGGAGCTGGAGAAGCCCATGGCCCCGGCGCGGATCGCCTCCTTGACCGCCGCGGTCATGCGGTCGAGATCCGCCTCGGTGGCGATTTCGTGGAGCGCGCGCTTGCCCATGACGTACATGCGCAGGGCCGAGTGGCCGATGTAGGCGCCGTAGTTGATGGCCTTTGGCAATCTGTCCACCGTCGCGAGATATTCGGGGAAGGTCTCCCACGTCCAGTCGATTCCCGCCAGCATCGCCTCGGTGGGGATGTCCTCCACCGCGGTGAGGCAGCGAGCGAACCACTCGCGCTCTCCGGGCGGGCACGGGGCCAGCGCGAAGCCGCAGTTGCCCATGATCACGGTCGTCACGCCGTGCCAGCAGGAGCAGCTGCCCAGAGGGTCCCAGGCGACCTGGGCGTCCATGTGAGTGTGGCCGTCGACGAAGCCGGGCGCGACGACGAGGCCGTCAGCGTCGACTATTCGCTCGGCCGTCGAGCCCACGCGCCCCATTTCAACGATGCGGCCCTGCCGGATGCCGACGTCGCCCTGATAGCGTGGCGCGCCCGAGCCGTCCACGATCGTTCCATTGCGGATCAAGAGATCGAGCCCCATGGCCGTGTCCTCTCTCTGTATTTGCGCGGCTCAGCGACCCTCGAAGCGAGGCAGGCGTCGCTCCCGGAGCGCGCGAAGTCCCTCTTTGTGGTCCTCGGTCTGGCGCAGGATCCCCACCTGCGGGCGGATGAAGTCCAGCGCCGCCTCGAAGGACATCTCGAGCCCGCGCAGGACGGCGCGCTTGGCCACCTGCACGCCGCGCGGCGCCGACAGCGCGAAGCGTTCCGCGAACTCGCGGGTGGCCGCAGGTAGCTCCTCGGCCGGCTCCACCCGGCTCACCAGCCCATAGGCGAGCGCCGTCGCGGCGTCGATGGGCTCGCCGCTCAGGATCATGTCCATCGCGTTGGTGAGCCCGACGATGCGTGGCAAGAGCCACGCGCCGCCCCCGCCCGGGGCGAGGCCGAGCCGCACGTAGACCTCGCAGAAGCGGGCGGTGTCCGCGGCCAGGCGGAAGTCGGCGGCGCAGGCCAGGTCCAGTCCGGCGCCGTAGGCGGCGCCGTTCACCGCGGCGATCAGCACCTTGGGAAAGCGGCGCAGGAGGAGCTGGGTCTCCTGGATCAGGCCGACCTGCTCCTGGCGCGCCGCGACGGCCGCACCCCCCGAGGCCGCCACCTGGGCCATGCTTTTCACGTCGCCGCCGGAGCAGAAGGCCCGCCCCGCTCCCGTGATGACGAGGACGCGGACGTCGTCGTCGCTCTGGGCAGCCCGCACCGCGCGTCCCACCTCCTCGAGCATCTCGACAGAGATGGGATTGCGCTGCTCGGGACGGTTGAAGGTGATGGTGGCGATGTGCTCGTCCACCTCGTAGCGGATCTCGCCGAACGTGCTCATCGCCTCCGGACGATCAGGCGATCACGGCGGGGTCGACGCGCAGCACGGCGTAGCCGCCCACCGCGCCCGCGCCGAAGCCGGGCGCGAAGATGCGCAAGGGCCGCGTGATCACACCCTCGCGCACGGCGTCGTGCAACGCGATGGGAATGCTCGCCGACGAGGTGTTGCCCACCTTGTCGATGTTGAAGTAGAGGCGCTCCGCGGCCACACCCGCCGCCTCGGCGATGCTCACCACCATAGTCTTGTTGGCCTGGTGGGGCACCACGAGATCCACCGCGTCGAGCAGGGAGGCGCCCGCCTTCCCCTCGGGATGCGGCAGAGCGCGGAGCTCGCCCAGCATCTGGCCGAGATAGCGCTTCACCAGGGCCCGCACCTCCGGCCCGTACACCGTGATGTTGTTATCGAACTCGGGATTGGGCCAGATGATGGAATCCACCTCCGACATGGGCCCGCTCGCATAGGTCTGTAGCACCTCCACGTCGGGCGGCGCGCCGGCGGGGGCCGGCGCGATCACCAGGGCGGCGGCGCCGTCCCCGAAGATCATGCGCGAGGTGCGCACGGTGCCGATCTTGTCGGAGAACTTCTCTCCGCAGACGACGAGGATGGGGCGCTCCACTTCCTGGAGCAAGCGCACCGCCTCCGAAAGCCCATAGGGCAGACCGGCACAGGCCGCCACGATGTCGCAGGAGGCATGCGTCTGGAACACGCCGAGCTGCCCCGAGAGCCAGGTGGCGAGGGACGGCATCATCTTCACGCTCGTGCAGGAGCAGAAGAGCACGGCGCCGATCTCCTCCGGCCGGTGCCCGGACTTGGTGAGGGCGCCCTGGGCGGCCAGGAGAGCCATGTGGTCGAGGTCGAGCTCCGTGTATACCCGCTCTTCGATCCCCGTCTTCTTGCGGATCTCCTCCACCGTCATGGGCGACCAGCAGTAGGCGGCGTTGCGGATGAGATCGTCGTTGGTGCACGGCCGCTCGCCCTTGTAGACGGCCACCGCCTTGAGCCTCGGCATCACCTTGAAGCGGCTCGCCACCTGCACGGGCGGATAGGGCAGCACGGGACGCCGCGACTCCGCCGGCAAGGGCCGGCGGGGGCGAACGCGATGCACGCCCTTCACGCGGCGAATGAACTGCAGCACCTCGTCGGAGCGCGGATGGAAGACCACCACGTAGTCGTCGTCGTGGAGCTTGCCCACCTCGGTGAGGCGGAGCTTGGAGCGGTCCCAGCGGTACTGATTGTGGAGGATCATGGTCTGCCGCATGAGGGCTTCCAGCTCGGGTACACGGTGGTTGAACTCGATGATGTCGTCGTAGCCGTAGCCGGGATAGTCCGGATCGTAGGCGAGGAGATGGAAGGTGAGGTTCTTGGGGTTGGCGAGGATCTCTCCCACGGTGGGCTTGATGGCAGGCAGCTCTCCGCCCGCCCACTTCTTGTGGCGGAAGATGTCGAGGAGGATGCGACAGATCTTATCCTCCGCCCCCTCGTCCCAGGTGGCGGGCAGCCGCCGGTAAGCACCTTCGATGCCCGCGGTCATCTCGCTTCCGTCGCGCGCCTCGAACACGGGGAGGAAGATGTCGTCCCGGTGCCGCGGCACGTCCCGCCACCGCGTGGGACGCTTCTCGTACATGGTCATGGCGTAGCGGTTGACCCAAAAGAGATGCAGGGCGAGATCGCGCAGAATCTCGTAGCGCGCCTTGTATCCGCTCGACTCCACCCGCTGTACGATGTCCGTCTCGTTGGGCGCCTTTTCCTCGAAGTCCCGCTTGATGACGGCGGCGAACTGCTCCAACGTCTGGAAGGCGGAAAAGTCCAGCTCCGGGAAGAAGTTGAACGGAAAGACGATGCGTCCGTAGCGGTTGATCACGAACGGCTTCATGGTGCGCCTCCTACTTGCGCGCTTCGACGAGGGCCCACCCCGCCTCCGACATGGGACGCGCGCGCTCGCCGCGGGAGCGGGCGGCGGCGTCGTTGGCCGTGCCCGCGATCACGCGTCCCATGATGCCCTGGGCGATGGCGGCCAGGCGAAACATGGCGAAGGCCACGTAAAAGCTCCAGTCGGGAATGTCGGTGCGCCCGATGCGGCGGCAATACGCGGCGAGGTAATCTCCCTCGCGCGGGATGCCGAGGGCATCCAGGTCCTCGCCGAGCACGCCGCCCAGGATGTCCGGGCGCAGATGATACGGCATGGCGTTGTAGGCAAGGTCGGCCAGGGGGTGCCCGAGGGTGGCCAGCTCCCAGTCGAGCACGGCGAGCACCCGAGGCTCTGTAGGATGCATGATGACATTGCCCAGGCGGAAATCGCCGTGGACGATCGTGGTCTGATCGTCGGCGGGAATGTGCTCGGGCAGCCAGATGAGCAGATGTTCCATGGCCTCGATGCGCTCGGTCTCCGAGGCGCGATACTGCTGGGTCCAGCGGTGGATCTGTCGCGTGAAGTAGCTCCCCGGCCTGCCGAAGTCCGTCAGGCCCAGAGCCTTCCAGTCTTGGCGATGCAGCCGCGAGAGCACGTCGTTCATGGAATCGTAGATGGCCGTGCGCTCGGCCGGCGCGCAGCCGGGCAGAAGCGGATCGACCATGATGCGGCCGCCCACCCAGTCCATCACGTAGAAGATCGTCCCAATGATCTCGGCATCCTCGCAGAGCACCCACGTCTTCGGCACGGGCACGTCGGTCTGGCCGAGGGCGGTGAGGATGCGATACTCGCGATCCACCGCGTGCGCGGAGGGCAGGAGTTTGCCCGGAGGCTTGCGCCGCAGCACGTACTCGTGTCGCGGGGTGGACAGGCGATAGGTCGGGTTGGACTGGCCACCCTGGAACTGGCTCACCGTGATGGGCCCGCGGAAGCCGTCGATGTGCTCGGCCAGATAGCGCTCGAGCGCGGCCACGTCGAAGCGATGCGTCTCCCGCACGGGAATGGTGTCGGAGGTGAGCGTGGTCTCGATGGCCATTGAGGGTGGAATTATACCCGGGGCGGCGGAACTATCCCAGGGTCCGTCTCCGTCACCGGCGGCGGCTCGGAGGCGCGGCGGCCCCAGAGTAGGGTGAGGACGAGGAGGCACGCCGCGCCGAGACCGCCGCCGGCCAGGCACGCCGCCGGCACGCCCCACTTCTCCGCCACGACGCCGATGAAGAGCGCGCCAAAGGGATTCATGCCGACGAACACGAAGGCGTAGAGTCCCATCAGACGCCCGCGCAACGCGTCGGGCACGGTGATCTGCAGCGTGGTGTTCGAGCTCGCCATGAACACGATCATGGCGAAGCCCATCACGGCGAGCAGCGCGGAGGCGACCCCGAAGCTTCGCGACAGGCCGAGTACGATGAGGCCGACGGCGTCCACCAGGGCGGCGCCCGCGAGCAGCCACACGGGCGCCCGCCCTCTTCCCATGAGCGCGAGAGCGGTGGAGCCGACGACCGCGCCCACCCCGAGACTGGTCATGAGGAGACCGAAGCCGTGGGCTCCCTCGTGCAGCACGTCCCGCGCCACGAGTGGAACGACCACCCCGAAGTTCACGACGAAGAGGCTCGTCACCAGCATGTAGGCGAGGATCAGCATGATGAGCGGCGTGGCCCAGGCGTAGCCCAGCCCCTGCAGGATCTCCTGGGCCAGGCTGTCGCC
>DATGCY010000213.1:0-5067 GCA_035311385.1 Candidatus Methylomirabilota bacterium | reverse complement strand
CGCCCGGGGACGAGCGGCGCCCCGCCGCCCCTTCCGCGATCTGATGGAGTGGTGGGAGGTACTCGTCCAGCAGTCCATCAACGGCCTGACCCGCGGCGCCGTCTTCGCCCTGATCGCGCTCGGCTACACCATGGTGTACGGCATCATCGAGCTCATCAACTTCGCCCACGGCGATGTCTTCATGCTCGGCCTCTTCATCTCGCTCACCTATCTCACCGTGCTCGGCATGGTCACCACCATGCACGGTTGGCAACTCGTCACCGTGCTTCCCCTCGTTTTCCTGGCGACGATGCTGACCACGGGCACCATCAACGTGGTCATCGATCGCGTCGCCTACCGTCCCCTTCGGCATGCCTTCCGGCTCGCCCCGCTCATCACGGCCATCGGGGTGTCGTTCATGCTGGAGAATCTTGCTCTCCTGTGGAAGGGGCCCGCGCCCATCGCGTATCCCGACGTGTTTCCCTCGGTGGACATCCTGCGCGAGTGGGTCGGACTCGATTCGCTCCTCTTCATCACCACCAAGGACCTGCTCGTCCTCGTCGCCACCATTCCCCTCATGATCGCGCTCCAGCTCTTCGTCACCCGCACGCGCTGGGGCAAAGCCATGCGCGCCACCGCGCAGGACAAGGACACCGCGCTCTCCATGGGCATCGACGTGGAGAAGACGATCGTGCTCACCTTCTTCATCGGGGGCGCCCTCGCGGGCGCGGCCGGGCTCATCCAGGGCCTCTACTACAACATCGGCATGTGGTGGATGGGCTACCAGGCGGGCTTGCGCGCCTTCACCGCGGCGGTGCTGGGCGGCATCGGGAGCATGCCGGGCGCCGCCCTGGGAGGCCTGGTCATCGGCTTCCTCTCCGCGTGGAGCGATCAGTACATCTCGGCGCGGTGGACGAACGCGATCGTCTTCTCCATCCTCATCCTGGTCCTGATCTTCCGGCCCCAGGGGTTGCTCGGCGAGCGCGTTCCGGACAAGGCGTGAGCGACTCGCGCTCCGTCCGTTTCCTTCCCGCGGTTCTCCTGGTCGCCGCGCTCCTCGGCTATCCCTTCATCGACCGCTGGCTGCAGGCGCAGACGGTGCACGCCGTCACTGACGCCATGATCTATGTCCTCCTCGCGTTGGGACTCAACATCGTGGTCGGCTATGCGGGCATGCTCGACCTGGGCTACGCGGCCTTCTTCGCCATCGGTGCCTACACCATGGGCCTCTTGAACTCCCCGGTGCTCGGCTCGCCGCTCTACGGCTACCCGTGGAGCTTCTGGGTCATCATCTGGATCGCCGCCGCCGTCTCCGCTCTCCTCGGCGCGGTGATCGGGGCGCCTACCCTGCGCGTGCGCGGCGACTACCTCGCCATCATCACCCTGGCCTTCGGCGAGATCATCCCCGTGGCCATCCGCAACATGGGCGACATCACCATCGACATCGGCGGGTGGAAGCCGGTGGAGCGGCTCAACCTCACGGGAGGCGAGAACGGCGTCAATCCGGTGGGGCGGCCGCACCTGCCTTTCGTGAACTTCGACACCGACTTCATCCCCTGGTACTTCCTCATTCTCGTCATCGGCGCCCTCTCGCTCTGGGCCATGAACCGCATGCGCGACTCGCGCCTCGGCCGCGCCTGGATGGCCATCCGCGAAGACGAGACGGCGGCCGACTGCACGGGGGTCAACCCCGCCAAGACCAAGCTCCTCGCCTTCGCGCTGGGCGCCTCCTTCTCCGGCTTCGCGGGATCCTTCTACGCGGCCAAGCTCCAAGCCATCACGCCGGGGGCCTTCGAGTTCAATGTGTCGATCATGCTCCTGTGCATGATCGTGCTCGGAGGCATGGGCAGCCTCAAAGGCGTGATCCTGGGCGGCATGCTCATCACCCTCTTCGACCGCATCCTCCTCGCCCAGCTCACGTTCTTCGTACGCTGGATCGGGCGCTCCCTCGACATCGCGGCCCTCGCCCGCGTGGATCTCACCCTCTGGCGCTGGTTTTTCTTCGGCTTCGGCCTCGTCATCATCATGCTGATCCGTCCCGAAGGCTTGATGGGGCGGCGCCTCCGTCCGCCGGCCGCCGACGTCGACGAGGAGGAAGAGACGCGCGCTCTGGTGGCCGCGCCGCCCCGGCCGCGCGCCGATGCGCTGCCGGGATGGCTGCGTGAGGCGATGGCGTCGCGGCGTGGAAAACCCGGCACTCCCGTGCTCGAGGTGCGCGGGCTGACGCGGCGCTTTGGCGGCCTGGTCGCGGTGAGCGAGGCGGATCTGGTCATTCCCGCGGGAGGGATCGTGGGATTGATCGGCCCGAACGGCGCCGGCAAGACCACCGTCTTCAACCTGATCACCGGGCTGCTCCGTCCCGACGAAGGTGAGATCCGGCTCGACGGGGCGAGCCTCGTCGGCCTACGCCCGCACGCCATCGTCTCGCGGGGGATCGCGCGGACCTTTCAGTCGATCCGGCTCTTCCAGAACATGACCGTGCTCGACAACGTCCTCGTGGGCGAACACTGTCGGCTCCACGCCTCGGTCGCTGGCGCCGTCTTCCGGCCGTCCCCGGTGGTCGAGGAGGAGACGCGCGCGCGGGTCCGCGCCCGGGATCTCCTGGGCTTCGTGGGGCTGGGCGACAAGGCGGCGGAGATGGCCAAGAACCTCGCCTACGGCGACCAGCGCCGGCTCGAGATCGCGCGGGCTCTGGCCACGGAGCCGCGTCTGCTCCTCCTCGACGAGCCCACCGCGGGCATGAATCCGCGGGAGACGGACACCCTGACGGACCTGATCGGCCTGCTGCGCGGCGAGCTCGGCCTGGCCGTGTTGCTGATCGAGCACCACATGGAAGTCGTGATGGGCATCTCCGATCGCATCACCGTGCTCGACTACGGGGTGCGCATTGCCGAGGGCACGCCGTCGGAGATCCGGCGGAACGCCACGGTGATCGAGGCCTACCTGGGCAAGGGCTATGAGCAGGAGCTCGTCTCCACGTGAGCGCGACCGAGCTGCTCGTCCTTGCCGACGTGCACGCCTACTACGGCAACATACGCGCGCTCAAGGGCGTGTCCCTCACCGTGGGGCGAGGAGAGATCGTCACCCTCATCGGGGCGAACGGAGCGGGGAAGACCACCACCTTGCGCACGGTGATCGGGCTGGTGCGCCCGCTGCGCGGCTCCGTCACTTTCAACGGCCGACGCATCGACCGAGTGCCGACCCACCGCATCGCCCGGCTCGGCATCGCGCAGTCGCCGGAGGGACGGCACATCTTCGCGCCCATGACCGTGCTGGAGAACCTGGAGCTGGGCGCCTTCGCCCGCACCGATCGCGGGGCCGTCGCCCAGGACCTGGAGCGGGTGCTGACCTTGTTCCCGCGGCTGCGCGATCGCCTCGCTCAGAAGGGCGGCACGCTGTCCGGCGGCGAGCAGCAGATGCTCGCCATGGGCCGCGCCTTGATGGCCAAGCCCGAGATGCTGCTGCTGGACGAGCCATCCATGGGACTCTCACCGATCCTCGTGGAGACCATCTTCGACATCATCCGCGACATCAGCCAGCTCGGCACCACCATCCTGCTCGTGGAGCAGAACGCCCGCATGGCCCTGCGCGTGGCGCAGCGGGGCTACGTGATCCAGACGGGGCGCATCGTTCTTCAAGATTCGGCCCCGGCATTGCTCCGCTCCGACGTCGTGCGGAAGGTCTATCTCGGGGAGAAGTAACGGTGGCTCAGGAGTCTCCTCCCGGCGAGGATGCCGCCGCAGTGCTAACGTGAAGCCATGATGCCCGTGGCGGGCATAATCGTCGGGCTGGCCCTGCTCCTCTTCGGCCGTCGCCTTTACTGGGTGTTCGTGGCGGGCATCGGCTTCGTGACGGGCCTCGAGTTCGCGCCCGAGATCCTTCCCGGCCAGCCCGACTGGGTCATCCTCCTGGCCGCGCTCGTGGCCGCTCTCGTTGGGGCGCTCCTGGCCGTCATGGCGCAGGCCTTCGTCATCGGGCTCATCGGCTTCGCGGCGGGCGGCAGCGTGGGCCTGCGCTTCGTCCACGCCCTCGGGATCGCGGGGGACACACCCACGTGGATCATCTTCCTCCTCGCCGGGATCGTGGGCGTGCTCCTCATGGTCTGGCTCTTCAAGTGGGCGCTCATCGTGCTCTCGTCTCTGGCGGGGGCGAGCCTCGTCGTCGCGGGCCTGGCGCCGCGCCTCTCGCTCTCCCACGAGCACGCGTTCTTCGTCGTCATCGCCGTGGTGGGCATTATCTTCCAGGCCTGCCTCAGCGGCGAATGGCCGCGGCGCGCTCCACCGCGGCGAGCCTGAGCTACGGGACCTTCGCAAGTGCGAGGCGAGGGCGGCTCAGCTCGGATCTACTCAGCCCTCGCCTCGCCGCCGGGCGGCTCAGCTCGGATCTACTCAGCCCTCGCCTCGCCGCCGGGCGGCTCAGCTCGAACGGCCACGCGGGGTTAGGCCTTCCAGGTCCAGCTCAGGCATGCGCCCGTTCATGAGATCGGACACGATGCGCGCGGTGCCGCAGGCCATGGTCCAGCCCATGTGGCCGTGGCCGCAGTTGAAGAAGAGGTTGCGGTGGCGGCCGAGACCGAGAATAGGTGGACCGTCGGGGGTCATGGGGCGGAGGCAGGCGCGGTATTCGCCGCGCTCGTAGTCCACGGCGTCGGGGAAGACGTCGCGGGCGAAACGCAGGATGTTGTTGAAGTCGCGCGGCGTCCAGCCCCAGTCGTACCCGGCGAACTCCGCGGTGGAGGTAAGGCGCAGCTGATCGCCGAGCCGCGACCAGGCCACCAGCCACTTCTCGTCAACTCCCGGCAGGGTGGGGGCGAGCCCGTCGCGCCGCAGTGGAAAGGTCGAGGAGTAGCCCTTGGCGGGATAGATGGGCAGGTTGACGCCCGCGGTGCGCGCCACGATGGGGCTGCCCACGCCGAGGGCCAGCACATAGTTGTCCGCGGTGTGACGATCGCCGTCGCTGGTGAGGACAGCTTCGATGTGATCGCCGCCGCTCTGGAGCGCGGTGACGCGAGCGCTCAGCCTCACGTTCACCCCGAGGCGATCGCGACAGAGCGCGCCCAGCCGCTCCGTGAAGAGGCGCGAGTCGCCG
>DATGCY010000212.1:0-3699 GCA_035311385.1 Candidatus Methylomirabilota bacterium | reverse complement strand
CCGCACAGGCCGTAGATCAGCACGAGGCTGATGTCGACGAGATACGCGGGCACGAGCCAGGGGATGAGAGCCAGGGCCACGAGGAGCGCGACGTACCAGTTGCGCTGGACGCCATCCGTGAAGAGCGTGAGGTCCTGCGCGTAGGTGGTCTTGAAGAGAAAGCGCATGGATGCCGGGCGCTCAGACCTTCTTCCGTCCCACCGCGCCGAAGATGCCCTGCGGCCGCACGGCGAGCACGATGAGAAGGACGAGGTAGGCCGCCACGTCCTTGAATCCCGCGGGGAGATACGCGCCCGAGAAGAGCTCGATGAGGCCGATGGTGAGCCCGCCCACGAGAGCGCCGGGAATGGAGCCGAAGCCGCCGAGCACGGCGGCCGCGAAGGCTTTGAGCCCGATGAAGCCCAGATTGATGTCCACCAGCGACACGGGAGCGAGGAGCACGCCGGCGATGGCGGCCACGCCCGCGGAGATGGCCCAGATGAGCGAGCACATCAGCTTCACGGGGATGCCCATGTAGTAGGCGGCGAGCTGGTTCTGGGACACCGCCTGCATGGCCACCCCCACCTTGGTGTAGGTGAAGAACGCGTAGAGGACCGCGCACAGGATCACCGTGCCCACGATGATGGACACGTACTCGTGGCTGACACTGACGCCCGCGATGCGGGTGGTGTGGGCGCTGAAGGGCGTGGGCAGCGTGTAGATCTCGGTGCCCCACACGATGGAGGCGAAGCTCCGGAAGACGGCGGCGAGGCCGATGGTGAGCATGACCACCGCGAACTGCGGCTGGCCGAGCACGCGGCGGAGGATGCCCGCGTCGAGCACGGCCCCGAAGAGCCCCACCACGGCTACCGCGCCCGCGAAGGCGACCCAGTAGCCGATGCCGTACCACACCACGAGCATGTAGCAGGTGAAGGCGCCCAGCATCATGAGGTCGCCCTGGGCGAAGTTCACCAGCTCGGTGGCCTTGTAGATGAGGACGAAGCCGAGGGCGACCAGGCCGTAGATGCAGCCGACGGCCAGGCCGTTCAGCACGAGCTGCAGGACGATATCCAGGCTCTCTCCTCCCACTCTCGCCCGGCCGCAGCGCACCGTTGAGTCGCCCCGGGGGCGGGAACGCCCGATCCTGAAGTGCGCCAGTTATAGCGGGGGACGCGGCGGGCGTCAACGTCTGTGTTCCGCCGATACGGCGACAAGACATTGGGGCGCGCTCGTACTTCTAGACCCGCGGGTGAGCCGGCGACCGCTCGTGCCTTGACAGGCCGGAAGCGCCGGCCGGATGATCGCGGGCGGCGCGTGTCCTGGGCGCGCGCGCGACGTGCCGGCCTCGACCTGCGCGATCAGGAGGAGGGCGACGATGGCCAACCCGGTCCTCATTCTTCACGGCTGGAGCGACAACTATCAGTCGTTCGAGCCGCTCAAGGCCTGGTTCCGGGCCAACGGCTACACCGCGGAGTCGGTCTTCCTCGCCGACTACGAGTCGATGGAGGATCACGTCACCTTCGATGACCTCGCGGTGGGCTTCCACGTCCGGCTCGATGCCCTCGTGCGCGCGAGCCGCCTGCCCACGCTCCAGCCGCATTCGCTCGACGTGATCGTGCACTCCACGGGCGGGCCCGTCTTTCGCCACTGGCTCGCCTACTACCTCACCAACGTGTGCGGCGGCGACCAGACGAAGAATCCCATCCGGACGGCAGTGATGCTGGCCCCCGCCAATTTCGGCTCGCGCCTGGCCGCCCAGGGCAAGTCCGCCCTGGCCATGCTCTTCAAGGGCGGGGTGGAGCACGGTTTCCAGACGGGCCGGCGCATCCTGGACGGGCTCGAGCTGGGCAGCCCCGAGCTCTGGGCCATGGCCGAGCGCGATCTCTTCTCCGATGACCGCCTCTATCCCACGGATCCCGCCAAGGGGCCGTTCGTCTTCATCCTCTCGGGGACGTCGACCTACGGCCATCTCAAGGGCCTTGCCGCCAAGGGCGCCAACGAGGACGGCTCCGATGGAACGGTGCGCGCCTCGGCGGCTGCGCTCAACAGCATTCGCTTGGACGTCGACTTCCTCGATCCGACCAGCCCATCGGTGACCGTACGGTTGCAGAAGAACGAGCCCTTCGCGCTCCGCCTCGTGCCGGGGAAGAACCACAGCACGGTGGTGCCCGACGATCCCGCCGCGCCTCATCCGACCTTCGATCTCATCCGGCAGTGCTTCGCCGTGCAGGATCTCGCCGGCTACCGCCAGCTCCGGCAGACGTTCGAGCACGATAACGAGGCGTTCTACGCGGGGCAGGCCGCCAGCGGGGACGATGTCGTCCACGGCTACCAGCAGTTCGTCTTCCACGTGCGGGACGAGCTCAACAACGACGTGGAGGACTATCGCATCGACTTCCACGTGGTGGACGACACCATCCCCCACAGCGCGTGGAGCAACCCTGTGGTGCTCCAAGGCCTGCAGCGCTACCAGGCGTACACCACCGTGCTGCAGGAGGAGGTCATCGTCGACGTCCAACCCCACAGCGTCAACCCGAGCTACCGCACCTTCTTCGTCAACGTGGATAGGCTCGACGCTCTCCGCGCCGAGCTGCGCCAGAAGTTTCCCAAGGCCTACATTGGGATGAACCTAGACGCCACCGGTCCCACCTCCGACCTGACCTACAACACGGACCTGTTGAAGTACCTGCCGGTGGAGGTGTCCATCCCCGTCGATGCCAACGGCAATTCCGTGACCTTCTTCGCGCGCAACACCTCGACCCTGGTCGACATCAAGATCAGCCGCATCCCCACCGACCGCATCTTCGCCTGGCGCTAGAATATTCGGAGGGGGGCATCGCCCCCCTTCCGAACCTCCCCCGAGGGTTCGGTTGCGCGGGCAAAGCCCGCGCTCGGAGCGGAACATTTGAGCGGCAAGCGGCTGGTCAAGGACGTCATGCGCGCTTTCTCCGACAGCCCGCTCTATTCGCGAGTGCCCCACGTGCGATCGGGGCGGACCCCGTCCATCTCGCGCCCCGTGTGTTCGTGAGCAATCCGGGTTGGGGGAGCCTCAGCGCTGGGCGGTCTGCCGCCAGTGAGCGGCAATGTCGCGGAGCGAGGCGATCCACAGGCGCGGGATGTGCCTCGCGTAGTCGAGAAGCTCACGCAGGCAGGCCAGCCGCGAGGGCCGCCCGATGATCTGCGGGTGGAAGGTGAAGTTGGTGACGCCGTGGGTCTCGGTGATGCCGTCGAGCTCGGTCAGCCAGGACTGGAGCACGGGGCCGGGCGCCTGCAGGCTGCGCTGGCCCGTGAACATGAAGTAGGGCGCGTCGTCGAGCACCCACGAGACGGGGATTTCCACGAGCCGCCGGCCATGCGCCGCCGGGTGCAGGTACGGCACGAGCCGGTCCATCATGTTCGAGGTGTACTCGAAGCCGTGTTTGGCCACCAGGTCGAGCGAGCTCGACGAAAGCTGCCAGGCCGGCGCGCGCCAGCCCACGGGCCGCTGGCCGGCCAGAGGCGTGAGCGCTTCGAGGCTCCGGCTGAGGATCGCTTCCTCCTGCTTCGGATCGAGATCGGAGACGCGCTCGTGCTCGTCGCCGTGGCAGCCGATCTCGTGTCCCGCCGCGGCGATGGCGCGCACGGTGTCCGGGTAGTGCATTGCCGTCCACGCGGGGATGAAGAAGGACGCGCGCACCTCGGCCTTGTCGAGCAGTGACAGGATGCGCGGTACCGCTTCCA
>DATGCY010000211.1:0-2475 GCA_035311385.1 Candidatus Methylomirabilota bacterium | reverse complement strand
CCGGGCTTCGTGGCCACGGAGATGCTCGAGCACATCCCGGAGAAGGTGATGGAGAAGCTGCTCGCTCAGATTCCTCTCGGCCGCCTGGGGCGGCCCGAGGAGGTCGCCCGCGTCGTGCACTTCCTCGCCGCCGACGCTTCCTCCTACATTACGGGGCAGGTGTGGGGCGTCAACGGAGGCATGGACATGTGACCCACGGCTCGGCCGCGCGCCAGCTCCAGGACGGTGGCTTAGGCCGGTGGCCGCTCGCCCGAGACGATCTCACCGCCCACCATGGTCAAGCTCGGGGTGAGGCGAGCGATGGCCGTCTCCTCACAGGTGAAGGGATCGAGGTCGAGCGCGATCAGATCTGCGCGCCGCCCCACCTCGAGCGAGCCCTGGTCCGCCTCGAGCCCGACGGATCGCGCGTTCCACGTGGTGAAGGAGCGCATCGCTTCGTCGCGCGTCATGCGCTGGCCGGGCTGCCAGTGGGGGTCCTCGCCGTCTCGGGGCCGTCGCGTGAGGGCAGCATGGAGGCCATGGAAGGGATTGGCATCCTCCACGGGGAAATCGGAGCCGCCCGCGATGTACGCTCCCGCGTCGAGCACCGACCGCCAGGCGTAAGCACCCTGGAGGCGCTCGGGGCCGAGGCGCTCTCCGGCCCAGCGCATGTCCGAGGTGCAGTGCGTCGGCTGCATGCTCGGCACCACCCCGAGACGGGCGAAGCGTGGAATGTCCGCGGGATCCAAGATCTGCGCGTGCTCGACGCGAAGATGCGGGCGTGGGCCGGGGCTGGCCAGCACCTTCTCGAAGACGTCCAGCACGAGAGTGTTGGCACGATCGCCGATGGCATGCACCCACACGTGAAACCCGCGGCTCGCCGCTTCACGGGTGAGACGCTCCACTTCTTCCGGCGGCACTAGGATCAGCCCGCGGTTCGTCGGGTCGTCGCAGTACGGCGCGTGGAGAGCCGCGCCACGGGAGCCGAGGGCGCCGTCGAGCCAGAGCTTGATGGCGCCCACGGTGAGCTGCCCGTCTCCCACGGAGACGGGACCCTCACCCTCTCGATACTGGGACCAGGCCTTCTTGCCGCTGAGGGCCGCGAAAGCGCGAAAGGGGAAGCGGCCGCGCTCGATGAGGCGCGTGTACGAGGCGATGGCGGCGAGGTCGAGACCGGGCTCGTGCGCTCCCGTGAGGCCCTTGGCCAGGCACTCCGCGATCACCGCCTCCACCGCCTCGTCGAAGCGCTCCTCCGACGGTGGCGGCAGCAGCGCCCGGATCAGATCCTGCGCGAGATCGACGAGGAGGCCGGTAGGCTCGCCGCGCTCGTCCTTCACGACGAGGCCACCTTCGGGATCCCGGGTGGCCCTCGTGATGCCGGCCTGGGCGAGGGCGGCGCCGCTCGCCCATGTGGCATGCCCGTCCACCCGCACGAGGGCGACGGGGTGTCCGGGAGCGGCGCGATCCAGCGAGGCCCGAGACGGAAAGCGCTGCCCGGGCCAGCGCGTCTGATCCCAGCCGCGGCCCGCGATCCATTCGCCCGGTCGCCGGCGCGTGGAGGCCTCGCGCACCTTGGCGGCGGTCTCCTCTTCCGACCCCGCCGAGGAAAGATCGAGTTCGAGGCGGGACCGCGCCAGCAGCATGAGATGTCCATGCCCATCCACGAGGCCCGGCAGCACCGCGCGACCGCCCAGATCGAGGACGCGCTCCCCGGCCGCTGGATTGACGTCGCCGCGCGCACCCGCGAAGGCGACCCGGCCCTCGCGGATGACGAGCGAGTCGACGACGGAGCCGCGGGGATCCATGGTGTGGATGCGCGCGTTGGTGAGCAGCATGCTACTGGAAAGGCTGGAACGTCGAGGACTGGCCGGCGCGGAGCTTGACGGTGAAGACGGCCACCACGGGCAGTACGTCACGACGCATGGCATCGGGCAGCGGCGGATAGCGATCCGAAAGCTTCACCGCGCGCATCGCCGAAATGTCCAGGAGGTGCTCGCCCGAAGGCTCCACGATCTCGGCCTTGAGGAGCTGCCCATCCTTGCCGATGAGGAACTCGATCACGAGCCGACCGCTGATCTCGCGATTGCCCGCTTCGTTGGGGAAGCGCCAGTTCGAGTAGATGCGCTGCCGCACCTTCTGCATGTAGTCGCGATAGTTCGGATCGGGCGTGTCGAGGGGCACCGGCTGTCCCACCACGCCCCCCTGGCTTCCTTGGTAGTAGCTGCCGCTGCCTCCACTGCCCTTGATCGGCGAGCTGAAGGTGGGCGCCGGTGGGGACACCGAGGCGAGGGCCGTCTCGCCGCTCGTTGCTGGTGCCCGCGGCGGCGCTTCCGGCGCGGGCGCGGTGCGCGTCGGTGTCGGCTCCTGTGCGTTTCGCCCCTCGTAGGCAGGCTCCTCTCGAGCCGGCGGCGGAGACGTGGCCGGAGTCGGCGGCGCCTGCGCCGCGCGCGGCTCCGGCGCTCGAGGTGCCGGCGGCGGGACCGCAGCCGCTCTCTG
>DATGCY010000210.1:0-4413 GCA_035311385.1 Candidatus Methylomirabilota bacterium | reverse complement strand
CCGCACGGTTGCCCGCAGTCGTCTTCGCACAGCCCTCATCGTGGCCGCAGTGACGGCCCTGACTGTCCTGCCGACCCTCGGGCATCGGGTCGTCGCCACCACGGACGAAGCCAGGTTTGTCCTGTACGCGCGTGAGGTGCTCACCCAGCACCGATTGTTCGACGTGCGGCTGCGTGGCGCGTTCTTTCGGGAAAAGCCCCCACTCTATGCGTGGATTATCGCTGCCTTCTCGCTGCCCGGGGGACGTGTGACGGAGGCCACGGCTCAGGCGCCGATCGCCCTCGCCGCCATCGCCGCCGCCGTGTTCACGTGTTTTCTCGGCCGCCGATTGTTCAACCCGCGAGTCGGGCTCTGGGCCGGTCTGGCGCTGGCGACAACTTTTGGCTTCTTTCGGCACAGTCAAATCCTCCTGCCCGAGATGCTCGTGATCGCCTTCGCGACCCTCGCCTCGTACTGGTTCTGGCGAGCCATGGAGGCGCCCGCTGATCGGAGGATCCGCGCCCTCTTCTATGTCGCCCTCGCCTTCGCCCTGTATGCCAAGGGCCCCCTCGGGCTGTTGCCTCTCCTGGTCGGGGCCATCTGGCTCTGGGGACAGCATGGCCTGCGGGCGATGATCGTGCGGCTCTGGAGTCCAATCGGGCTTCTCCTCTTTGCGGTCATCACGCTGACGTGGGTGGTCCCGTTTCTCGCCATGGGAGGCGAGGCGTACGTGCACACCGTCATGTGGCAAGATTGGCTGGCCGCGTATACAGGAGGCGGCCCGGGCCGCTCGCTGCGCCGAGGGGCGAGCGACGCCATCGGCTTCTTCGCCCCGTGGATCGGGCTCATCCCCCTGGTCCTGATCCGGGCCGCGAAGGTGTATCGGACGCCGGCGATCGCCTATGCGCTCTTGAGCTTCGCCGTACCGCTCCTGACCGTACTCATGTCCGCCCACTACCGGACGCGGTATCTGCTGGCCGCTACCCCCGGTCTGGCCATCCTTGTCGCCTGGTGGGCCGACGCCCACGGTGGCGAGCGAACGACCCTCGGGCGCATCATTGCCTGGGTGGGATTGGTCGGCGCCGCGGCCGCAACGGCGCTCGTGGCGTTCCCGGCTCTGGGTGGCCTGAGGAGTTCGCTGCAAATCCCCGAGCTGTCTCTGACGCTGGCGCCCATCGTCCTCTTCGGCTGGGTTCTCGCCCTGAGCGTGTGGATGGGCTTGAGACGCGGCCGTCCGGCGCTTCTGATCGGTGGCGTCACCGGAGCGATGGTGCTGCTCCTCCTCTACGGATCGTGGCTCGATCGCACGCACTTCAGCACCGATAGTGACGTCCCGCGCCTGGCGACGAGGATCGAGGCATACTCGCGGGGCGGCGAGGCGGGAGTTTTCCGTGAGAGTGGGTGGCTGGAAATCGACTACTACCTCGGCCGTCCTCTCCACGAAATCTGGTTGGACGACGACCTCGAGCGCTACCTCGAGCGAACCCGCCAGCCAGTTCTAGCGAGCGAGGCGACGTGGAGCGAGATCAAGGACAGTCGCGTCTGGCGGGTCCGTACCCTCGAGCGAGTGAAGGTCCGGGGCAAGTCATTCGTGATCCTTGGCTGGTCGCCCGCGCCGTAGACCGGTCGAAGCCGATCGACCCGCTTGGCATCCCCACCCCCGGGGGGCCGGCGCATCATCCGAATCCTCCCGCTCCGTCCGTACAATTCGCTATCCATCGGCGAGGAATCGTCCTATCGTAGCCGCATGCCGCGCCACCTGACCGCCACACGTCGCCGGAGCGGCACCCGGGACGGGCATGTGCGGCCTTAGCGGCTTCCTCTCGCTGGATCAGCGGCGCGCCGATCCAGATCTCGTTCGCCGCATGACGGCCACTCTGCGCCACCGCGGGCCCGACGAGGAAGGCTACTTCGTCGACGGACCCATTGCTCTCGGCCACCGCCGGCTGAAGATCATCGATCTCGCCACCGGCCAGCAGCCGGTCGCCAACGAGAGCGGCACGCTCCGCGTCATCCTCAATGGCGAAATCTACAACTTCCGCGAGTTGACCGAGACCCTCAAGGCTCGGGGTCATCGGTTCACGAGCAGTTCCGATACCGAGGTGATCGTTCACGCCTACGAGGAGTACGGCGAGGACTGCCTGGCCCATTTCAACGGGATGTTCGCCTTTGTGCTCTGGGACGCCGAACGCCAGACCCTCTTTGCCGCCCGAGACCGGATGGGGGAGAAGCCCTTCTATTTCGCCGAGCGCAACGGGTGGTTTGTGTTCGGCTCCGAGGTGCGGGCGCTCCTTGCCCACCCCGAGATCGGCCGCGACCTCGACCTCCGCGGGCTCTCCCGCTATCTCGCGAGCGGGTATGTCGCGGATCCCCACACGATTCTCAAGGGTGTCCTGAAGCTCCCGCCTGGCCACTCCGTCACCGTGAGCTCCGGCAAGGTTTCCGTCAACCGCTACTGGGACATGTCGTTCGAGCCCTCTCGGGCGGGGGTGGACGCGTCGGCCGAGGCTCTCTGGGAAGCTCTGTGTGCCGCGGTACGCCATCGCCTCGTCAGCGACGTCCCCGTGGGAATCCTCCTCAGCGGGGGCATCGATTCGAGCGCGGTCACGGCCGCCGCGCTCGCCGTATCGCCCGGGCGGAAGTTCAAGACCTTTTCGATCGGCGTCGAGGAGCCAACCTACAACGAAGAAGCATTCGCCCGCATGGTGGCCGACCACCTCGGTACCGAGCACCATCAGTTCACGTTCACCGCCGCCGACGCGCAGGCGCTTCTGCGGCGCGTGGGGACGCTGCTCGACGAGCCGCTCGCCGATGCCGCTTTCCTTCCCACCATCCATCTCGCCCACCACGCTCGGCAGTCGGTGACCGTCGCCCTCAGCGGCGATGGAGCAGACGAACTGCTCGCCGGGTATCCGACTTTCCTGGCCGCCCGGCCCATCGAGAGCTTGCGCCGACTTCCGCGGGTCCTCGTCCGCGGCGCCACCCGCCTCGTCGAGGCCCTGCCAGACTCGCGGCAGTACGGTAGCCCGAGCTTTCTCCTCAAGCGGTTCTTCCGCGGCGCGGGGTGCTCGGCGGACATGGCGATCCAGATGATGATGGGAGGACTCACCCATCCCGAGGTGAAGTGCCTCTTGTCGCCTCGCGTGCGCGAGGCGTGCGCCGCCTTCGATCCTGCCGAGGATCTCGCCGAGATCATGGCCCGCGCGCCGATGGCCGATCCGATCAGTCGCGTGACCTATCACCACGGCAAGCTGTATCTCGCCGGGCAGACGCTCGTGAAGATGGATCGCGGGACCATGGGGAGCGCTCTCGAGGTGCGCGCACCATTTCTCGATTCAGCCCTCGTGGAGCTGGTTTGCTCGATGCCGTCGTCACTGAAGCTCAGAGGCTGGGAAACGAAGCACGTGCTGAAACGGGCCCTTCGTGGACGCCTGCCCAACCAAATCCTGGAGCGGCGCAAGCAAGGCTTCGGAGTGCCGGTAGCTCGTTGGCTGCGCGGTCCGCTGCGGCCGCTGCTGGAGGAGATCCTCGCCGGCGAGCGCCTTCGTGCGGTCGGGCTCTTCGACGCCGAGCGCGTGCTCCACCTGGTGTCCGAGCACCTCGACGGCCGCCGCGATCACCGACATGTCCTCTGGTCCCTGCTCATCTTCGAGCAGTGGCGGGAAGCCTACCTCCCTGGCCAGAGATGGGCCTGACGGGTTCTCCCCAGGCGTCCGCTACTGATAGAAGCGACGCATCTCCCGAAGCGCGGCTCGTAGAGCGTCCTGGGGGAACGTGGGCCGAGGGATGAGGCGATACTCGCGGTCGCGCACCTCGTAGCCGGCGGGATAGACGACCGTCACTTGATCGGGCTGAAGGAGGGCGAAGGCGGTGTAGCTGGCCGCGATGAGCCAGTCCCACTGCGCGTCAGAGAAGAGGCTGTGCCCGCTCGCGTAATCGGAAGGGGGATTCGTGCAGCGGAAGAGCTCGCTGACGAGCGTGGGTGCGAGGTCGTTGTGAGAGGTTCGGCGTACCACGCGGCCGGGCGGTCGGCCGGGCCAGTGCACGAGAAGGGGAGTGTGGAGCTGGTAGTCGCTGAACGCCGTTCCATGTCCCGTGAAACCTAGGCCGTTCTCGTCGAATTCCATGCCGTGATCGGACGTGACGATGATGATGGTGCTCTGTAGAAGCTGTCTGCGCGCCAGATCGTCGAGCACCTCTCCCACGAGGGCGTCATCGAAATGCACGGCGGTGAGGTATCGAGCCTTGGCGAGGACTTGTCGTGACGCGCTGGGCGGGACCCGAACGGCCAGGGGGTAGCCCGGGGGCGCGTCGCTCGACACTACGGCGTCGTAGTAGAGGAACCCGAAGAAGGGTCGCGATGGGTCCCGCTTGCTGAGCCAGGCGTACCACTCGTCGGTGACGGTTCGATCCCACCCGCTGGATCCCGGAAGG
>DATGCY010000209.1:0-4527 GCA_035311385.1 Candidatus Methylomirabilota bacterium | reverse complement strand
TGCACGGCCACCGGCCGGCCCTTCTGCCACTGCACGATGCAGAGTTCGGCGCCCACCCGGCGGCCACTCTCGTCGTACTTGACGCGGCCATCGGGAAAGAGCTTAGCGGGACCGTCCTTGAGGTCGATCTTGTGGAGCATCTCTCCCAGCTTGCGGCGATCGGTGGAGCCCGTGCGCTCCATCGCCTCCTTGAAGATCCAGACGTGCGCGTAGGGGAAGATGGAGTCGTGGCCGAACCACGGCTCGTTGGTCTTGGCCACGAAGCGCTTCTCGAGATCGCCCAGGTCCTTGCCCGGCCAGTTGGCCAGGCCTACGATCATCCCTTCCAGATGCTCCTTGCCCGCCACCTTCATCAGCTCGGGCACCGTCCAGTGGCCGCCGCCGCCCACGAGGGGCACGGTGCTCGGGGTGATGCCGCGCTCCGCGAACTTGTCGAGGAGGAGCTTGTCGTCGCCCACGTTGGTGGACTGGCACACGATGAAGTCGGGACGGCCGGAGCGGATCTTCTGCACGAGGGTAGTGGCGTCGGCCAGGGGTGGCGTGTAGATCTCGTCGGCCACGATGGTCAGCCCAAGGTCCTTCGCCACGTGCGCGCGGATGGGCTTCATGAAGCTGACGGAGGCCGCTGAGTTGTCGCCCACGAAGGCAACCTTGGTGGGCTTCCCGCCGCCCGCCTTGCTCGCGAGGTCGACGACCCGCGGCAGGAGAGCAGTGGACTGGGCGTCGGCGGTGGGGGAGGACTGGAAGATGTACTTGTAACCGCGTCCCGTGATCAGGTCCGAGTAGGACAGGGTGAGCCACGGCAGCTCGGCGCGCTCGGTCACCTCGGTCACCGCCAGGGTGAAGCTCGACAGCCAGCATCCGATGCCGCCCGCCACGTCGGGCTCCTGGGCGACCAGCCGCTGGGCGGCGTTCTTCGCCTTTTCCGCGGTGTCGCCGGTGTCGTAGAGGACGAGCTTCATCTTGGCGCCGCCGAGGGCCTTGATGCCGCCGCTGCTGTTCACGTCGTCGATAGCGAGCTCGGCGCCCATCTGCTCGAGAATGCCCTGGCGAGCCCAGGGCCCGGAGAGCGGGACGACCAGGGCGATCTTCACCTCGCGTGGGTTCTGCGCGCGGGCGCGGCGCGGGGCCAGCGCTGCGGCGGTGCCCGCGAGTCCCATCTTGATGGCGGTCCGGCGTCCGATCGACGAAGGTGTGGTCATGCGAGTGGTCTCCATATGGTTGTGGGGTGCTACGCGTCGGTGAGCCCGAGGTACGAACGGCGGACCCGATCGTCGGCAAGCAAGGTCTCGTACGGCCCATCGAGCACGATGTGACCCGTCTCCAGCACATAGCCGTGGTCCGAGCGCTCGAGCGCTTCGGCCACACGCTGCTCCACGAGGAGGATGGTCAGCCCGTCCTCGCGGTGGATCTGTGAGATGCGCTCGAAGATCAGATCGGCCACGCTGGGGGCGAGGCCCATCGACGGCTCGTCCAGCATCAGGAGCCGGGGGGCGCACGCGAGCCCTCGGCCGATGGCCAGCATCTGCTGCTCGCCCCCCGACAGTGTGCCCGCGAGCTGGCCGGCGCGGTCGGCGAGCATGGGAAAGAGGGTGTGGATGCGCTCGAGGGTGTGCGCCCACTGGGTGCGTCCGGCCTTCGGATACGCCCCCATCTCGAGATTCTCGCGCACGCTCAACGTTTTGAACACCTGACGGCCTTCCGGGACATGCGCGATGCCGAGGTGCGCGCGATCCGAGGGCCGATGCATGAGCAGGTTCTCGCCCGCGAAGGTGATCTTCCCGGACACGGGAGGCACCACGCCACTGATCGTCTTGAACAGGGTCGACTTGCCCGCCCCGTTGGGCCCGACGATGGTGACGAATCGGCCTTCGGCCACGGACAGGGTCACGTCGGTGAGTGCGTGCAGGCCTCCATAGGCGACCGAGAGATTGCTTACCTCCAGCACGCCGTGCGTCCGACCTTACGCATTCTGGCGCGCCAGCCACTTCTTGCCGAGATACGCCTCGATCACCGAGGCATCCTCGACGATGGCGCGTGGAAGGCCGGTGGCGAGAACACGGCCGTGATCCAGCACTACAAAACGGTCGGCGAGGCGCATCATGGCGTGCATTGTATGCTCGATGATGCAGATCGTCATGCCCTCCCCACGCAACCGGGCGAGCACGGTGAGCACGTCGTCGCATTCCTCTCGGCCAAGCCCGGCCAGAGTCTCGTCCAGCAGGAGCAGCCGCGGCTGGCCCGCCAGTGCGCGGGCCAGCTCCATGAGACGAAGCTGCTTGTTGGTGAGCTGCCCCGCCGCCACCCCTGACTGATCGGCCAATCCCGCCTGACGCAGTGCCCACACCGCGGAGGAAGTCGCCTCATGGTCCGACAGACCGGCGCCGTAGGCGCCGACGATCACGTTGTCGAGGACGGGGAGACGGGGAAAGCTGCGCACGACCTGGAAGGTGCGCCCCACCCCCATGCGGCAGACCTCGAAGGTCTTGCGGCCCAGCATCGGCTCGCCGGCGAGCCGCGCGGAGCCTGCGTCCGCGGAGAGCACGCCGTTCAGCACGTTGAACAGCGTCGTCTTGCCCGCGCCATTCGGCCCGATGATTCCGAGGATCTCGCCCTCGGCGACCGCGAAGCTCACCTCGCTCACCGCCTTCAGGCCGCCGAAGGTCCGTGACACGTTCTCCACGAAGAGGAGCGGCGTGTCCGCGCGCACGGAAGTGCGATGGGGTGGAGGCGGCGTGGCGACCACGTCGCGAATGGGAGTGGGCGTCTTCGCGGCAAACCAGCGATCGCGGATGGTCCAGTAGAGCCCGTCGGGCGAGAGCAGCATGATGGCGATGATGGCAATGCCGTAGATGACGCCCTGGATCCCGGGGAGATAGGTTCCCAGCTCGGCTTGCAGCGTCTCCGCGAGGGGCACGAGGATGGCCGCGCCGATGACAGGCCCCCACACCGAAGCGACCCCGCCGAACAGCGTCACCACCACGGCCTGAGCGGATACGAGCATGCCGAACACGGAATCCGGCGTCACCACCAGGAGCACGCGCGCGTAGAATCCGCCCGCGACGGCGGCCATCATGCCCGACACCACGAGGGAGCGCATTTTCCAGAGGCGCGCGTTGATGCCCGCTGCCTCCGCCGCGAGCTCGTTCTGCCGGATGGCGAGGAGGGCGAGGCCGAAACGCGAGCTCTCGATGACCAGCGAGATCACGACGCCTCCGACGAGCAGGCCCACGGCGATCAGCGTGTAGATGCGCGGCTGGCTGAATTCCATGAAGGCGACGGGATGGTCGCGGTGCATGGGCATCGAGACTTCCTGGAAGCCCAGGTATTGCAGGACGTAGAGGATGGCCAGGGGGTAGGCGAGCATGGACAGCGCGAAGTAGTGCCCGCGCAGCCGGAACGTCGGTGTGCCGATGGCGAGGGCGGCCAGCCCACCGATGACCATCCCCAGGGGAATGCCCAGCCACGGCGAGAGGCTCCAGTAGATCATGGCGAGGGTGACGGTGTACGCGCCGATGCCGAAGAATGCCGCATGACCGAAAGACAGCTGGCCCCCATAGCCGGAGAGGATGTTCCACGACACGCCGAAGAGCGCCCACACCGGCACGAGGGTGAGGATGAGCTGGTAGTAGCTGTTGGTCACCACCAGGGCGGCGAGCGAGTACCCCACGGCGAGCACGGCGAGGATGGTCAGGTTCCTTCGGAGCTGCCGCCCCGCGCCGAGCCTCATGCCCGCTCCGCCGACCGCCCGAAGAGGCCTTGCGGCCGCAGGAGGACGATCATGAGGAACACGACGAAGATCGCCGCGTTCTGCAGCTGGGGAGGCAGGATCAGTGCCGAGAACTGCTGGACGAAGCCCACGGTGAGGCCGCCCCAGAAGGCGCCGAGGATGCTGCCCATGCCGCCGAGCACGACGCCCGAGTACATGATGATCACGTAATCGAAGCCCACGAAGGGGCCGAAGGAGATGTAGGTCGCCATCAGGCCGCCCGCGATGGCCGTGATGCCGCTGCCCAGGCCGAAGGCGATGCGATAGGCGCGGTCGACGTCGATCCCCATGTAGGTGGCGGCGGTGGGATTGTCGGCGGCGGCGCGCAGGGCCTTGCCCAGACGCGTGTACTCGAGCGTGAGATACAGCACGGTCGCCACCAGGATGGCCACGAAGAAGGCGACGAGCTTGGCCTTGTTGAGGAACACGGTGGCCGCGCCGTAGATGGGACCGATCAGAAACGCCTCCGCCGACAGCGGCGTGCGAACGGCGACGGGTGTCGAGCCGAACACGATCTGCCCGCCGTTCTGGAGAATCAGCGAGATGCCGAGAGTGACGATGAGCTGGCCGAAATGCCCCTCGTCGAGTGAGCCGGCGGTGCGCAGACCGGAGACACGGGAGATCAGGAACTTGTGCAGGAGGGCGCCCCCCGCGAAGAGCAGGGGCGCCGCGCAGATCGCGCCGATGAAGGGCCCCCAGTAGGGGCCGAGGAAGGACAGGATGTGCCCGCCGGTGACCAGATAGAGACTCGCGAACAT
>DATGCY010000208.1:0-2794 GCA_035311385.1 Candidatus Methylomirabilota bacterium | reverse complement strand
CATGGGATGGTTGACGGCGCCCGGCTCCGTGTACCGGCCGAGCGCCTGGTAGAGCGGGTAGTACGTCAGAGCCGCGAGGAGCATCCCCCCGAGGATGATGGGCTTCCGCCCGATCTTGTCCGAAAGCCAGCCCCAGAAGATCAGGGTTGGCGTGGCAATCAGCAGCCCGACGCCCACGATGTAGCTCGAGGTCAGGACGTCGAGCTTCTGGACGGTCTGCAGGAAGTAGAGGGCCCAGAATTGCCCGCTATACCAGACGCATCCCTGCCCCAGCACGACAATGCTCGCGATCACCACGTAGCGGACGTTCCGACTAAGGAACGCCTCTCGCCAGGGATTGCGGGAGGTCTGCCCCTTGGCCTTGATCTGCTGGAAGATCGGAGTCTCAGCCAGAGAAAGCCTGATGTAGATCGCAATAGCCACGAGCAGCAGAGAAAGGATGAATGGGATCCGCCACCCCCACTCGTTGAACGCGTCCACGCCCAGGTAGGTCCGGGTGCCAATGATCACGGCCAAGGAGACCACGATGCCGAGGGTGGGCGACGTCTGTAGCCACCCGGTGTAGTAGCCGCGCTTATCATCCGCGACGTGCTCGGCGACGTAAGTGATCGCGCCACCGTACTCGCCGCCGAGGCAGAGGCCCTGAATCAGCCGCAGGACGAACAGCAGGATCGCCGCGATGAGCCCGATCTGCGCGTAGCTTGGAATGAAGCCGATGAGAGCCGTCGAGATCCCCATCCCGCTCAGGGTCACCAAGAAAGTGTACTTCCGGCCAACCCTGTCCCCGAGCCAGCCGAAGACGAAGGCGCCCAGCGGCCGGATGAGGAACCCGACCGAAAAGAGGGCGACCGTACTGAGGAACGCCGCCACCGGATGGCTCTTCTCGAAGAACTTCACCGCGAGGATCGCGGCCAGACTGCCGAAGATGTAGAAGTCGTACCATTCAATGACGTTCCCCACCGCGGCCGCGACGACCACACGGCGAAGTTCCTTGGGAGGCAGATGGGCTGCCGGCATAAGACCCTCCCCTTCAATGACCTGTAACCAGTCTGTTCGGTGAGTTTCGCCCCCGCTAGTGCCGCACAGGATCCTGCACGACCGCTCGCGCCTCTCGCGCCCGCTGTACGACGAGCTCCTCGCGTGGCAGCGGCGATGTCACGGCCGAGGTCAGCCGAAACTTAAAGCCGACAAAGTGTCCGAGGCTGGCGCGCCGGCGGTTCGGCAATACGAGCTGATCGAGGAGGAAGAATGTGCGTCGGTATGGGAGCACCTGACCAGGCAGGAGCCGTGTGGCCTCACGATGCGCGCTCGGTGCCGTGGCCACGATCTCCAGACGGCACCCGCTGTGCGGGACGCAGGCGATTTCCCGGCGATCCCCGAAGAGCGCGGCTCCGTAGTAGTCCGACCACAACACTTCCAGGGTCTCGTCCTCGGTGGCGATATGACGCGGCAGGGGGACTTGGCAATAGGCTCCCATGGCTTCTCCTTTGCGCCGCGGTCGGGTAGCTGCGCGTCAACGCGCTCAGGCCACCCACAAACCGGCAATGGGCCTGTGTAAGGATCGACTTGGCGGCCCGCGGGCGGAGAGAAATCGCAGGGTACCCTTTACTCGGTCGGCGACCGCGTCAGGAGGGAGTTGTCTAGGGACCCGATTCAGGGGCATCATCCCCCTTTCTGTCAGGGTGAATCCCGGAGACGGGCAGACTCTGCGCCGTGTTCCCCGGGATTGTCAAGGTCATATATTCATTTCCTCAGGTCTCGATATATTTATATATTAGAGGTGCGACATGAAGCCCTCGGCGGGCATAGGGCAACTTCAAGTATTCAAGGCGGAGTTCTTTAAGGCCCTGGCACATCCCCTTCGGATACGAGTACTCGAAATCCTCGTCAACGGCGAGCGGAGTGTGCATGAGCTGCAAGAGATTCTCGGCGTCGACCAGCCCACGGTGTCCCAGCAACTTGCCGTGTTGAGAGCGAAGAATATCGTGGACGCCCGCAAGGAGGGCACCGTCGTGCGCTATGCCGTCCGCGACCCCGCGCTTCGAGACTTGCTCGCGGTCGCCCGGCGGATCTTCGACCGCCACCTCATCGGCACGCAGACCATGCTTCGGGAGCTGCGTCGCGAGTCTCGACGCCGGTAACGTGCGCCTGTTCTCCAAGATCCTTCAGGTCGGGCTCGCGACCGAGCCTCTGCCTCCGACCAGCCACGAGGTCGTCCGCCTGCTCCACGAGGTCGATGATCGAGCCCGACGCCTGTTCGGACGTGCGCTCGCGATCCGGGAGGTGGACGCCGGGTCCTGCAACGGGTGCGAGCTCGAGATCACTGGGCTCACGAGCCCCGTGTACGACAGCGAGCGCTTCGGCGTGCATTTCGTGGCCTCGCCGCGCCACGCCGACCTGCTCCTAGTGACGGGCCCGGTGACACGCAACATGGCGGTGCCCCTGGTAAAGACCTACGAGGCCACGCCCGCGCCCAAGCTGGTGGTAGCGGTGGGCGACTGCTCCCGCACCTGTGGCGTCTTCAAGGGCGGCTACGGCGTCGCTGGCAGCGTCGATCAATTTGTCCCCGTCGATGCATTTGTCGACGGGTGCCCGCCGGAGCCGGCTGCCATCCTCCGGGGCATCCTGGCCGCCGTCGGCCGGCGTTAGACGCCAATGCGAAGCCTGTTCGCCCTCATGCTCGCCGGCTACGCCCTTGGCGCCGCGGCGGCAGTCCTGAGGCCGGGGGGTCGTGGCGGGCGCGGCCTGGTCGCGGCGGGCGCGGTGCTGGGCGGTGCCGCGGGCCTCGCCCTCG
>DATGCY010000207.1:0-5088 GCA_035311385.1 Candidatus Methylomirabilota bacterium | reverse complement strand
CTCCATCACCAGCTCCACGCCCGGCTTGAACGACACGACCCGGTAGGGCCCCGCCCCAATGGGCGCCGCCTTGAAGCCGTCGTCACCGACCTTCTCCAGGTACTTCTTCGGTACGATCCAGCCCGCGCCGGAGGCGGTGGTCCCGTAGAAGGTCATGAAGTCTGGCCAGGGCTCCTTGAGCACGAAGCGCACGTGCGCGGGATCGAGCACCTGGACCTCTTTCACCTTCTCCTTGAGGAGGGTGGCGCTCGCGCCCTTGTAGCGCTCAAAGGAGAACTTGACGTCCTCCGCCGTCACCGGGTCGCCATTGTGGAAGCGCGCATTTTTCCGGAGGGTGAAGGTGTAGGTCAGGTGATCCTTCGACTCCTGCCATGACTCGGCGAGGCTGGGGGTGGTCAGCCCCGCGGGCATCGGCTTCACCAAGGCGTCGTGGATGCCGTAGAGCACCATGAACGGCGTGCTGAAGGCCTCCGTCTCCGCGGGATCGAGCCACTTGGCGGCCAGCGTCACGTGCAGACCCCACCGCATCTCGCCGTCGGCGGCCGCGGCAGGACGGCTCGGGAGGGTGAGCAGCGTGAGGAGCAGGATCAGCGCGACGCCACGAGTGATCGAGCGGGTGGTGGTCATGGCGGACACCCTAGGGCCGCGGATGGGAAAGGTCAAGCGCACGCTAGGCGAGCTTCTCGGTCCGCACGACGTCGAGGGCGTGATCGAGGAGTGGCGGCAAGCGCTCGACAAAGCGGACGGTGTGGGGGAGGCCCGCGTGGGTCTCGAAGGCCGCCTCGTCCTGCCAGCGAGAGTGGATGTAGAAGAGCCGTGGATCGCGCGTGGAGCGGAAGGCGTGAATGCCGAGGCAGCCTGGCTCGCCGCGCGACGGCGGCACGACATCGCGAAGGGCGTCGACCACTGCTTGCTCCTGACCGAGCCGCGCGTGAAATCTCGCGAAGATGTACAGCTCCATGCCTCCCTCCTCTCGAGCCGCCGCGTCAGGTTGACCCGCTCCGAACCCCGTGCTAGAACCGGGAGCATTCGAGCGGAACACACGCCACCGACGTCGTGCCGCGGCTCGGCGTCGAGCCAATTCTGGCACAGGAGCCCAGCTCATGGACCTCAACTACACGCCCGAAGACCTCGCGTTCCGCAAGCAGGTGCGCGCGTGGCTCGAGCAGAACCTGCCCAAGGACGTCAGCACCCTCGAGGAGCGCCGCGCGTGGCATCGCAAACTCTACGATGCGGGTTATCTCGGCATGGGTTGGCCCAAGGAGTATGGTGGCGGCGGTGCCCGTCCCATGGAGCAGGCCATCGTGGCCGACGAGATGGCGCGAGCCAACGCGCCCGCGCCCACCAACGGCCTCGGGCTCGGCATCGTGGGGCCGACCATCGTGGTGCACGGCACCGAGGCGCAGAAGACGCGATACCTCAAGAAGATCCTCACCGCGGAGGAGCTGTGGTGCCAGCTCTACTCCGAGCCCAACGCGGGCTCCGACCTCGCCGCGCTCCGGACCTCCGCGGTGGAGGCAGGCGATCACTTCGTGGTCAACGGGCAGAAGATCTGGACGAGCGGCGGCGCCATCGCCGACTGGGGCCTTCTTCTCGCCCGCACCGACACGAAGGTGCCCAAGCACAAGGGCATCTCCTGCTTCCTCATGAACATGCGACAGCCCGGGGTGGACGTGCGCCCGCTCAAGCAGATCACGGGCTCCTCCGAGTTCTGCGAAGTCTTCATGACCAACGCGCGCGTGGAGAAGAGCGATCAGATCGGCAAGCTCGGCGAGGGGTGGGCCATCGCCCAGACCACGCTGGGCTACGAGCGGGGCGGCCGCGCCCTCGCGCGCGTCACCACGTACTCCTCGCAGTTCAACCGGCTGATGGAAGCGGCGCGTCGCCTGCGTCGCCACGGCAAGCCCCTTCTCGAGAATCCCGTGGTGCGCCAGAAGCTCGGACGCATCTGGTCGGAGATCGAGGTGGAGCGCTACCAGGCTCTGCGCACGCTGACCCAGCTCGAGCGCGGGGAGCATCCGGGGGCGGGCGGCTCCATCACCAAGCTCTCGTACTCGGAGTTCGAGAAGCGCTTCATGGAGCTGGCCTTGGAGATCCTGGGTCCCTACGGCCAGTTGACCAAAGGCGCCCCGCAGGACTTCGCTCTCGACATCGACACGGCCATCGGCGAACGTGGGAGCTGGGCCTACGCCTATCTGTGGTCGCGCGCCGGCACCATCTACGCCGGATCCTCGGAGATCCAGAAGAATGTGATCGGCGAGCGCATCCTCGGCCTGCCGAAGGAGACCCGCGCGGACCGGGGGGGAGGCAAGGCATGAACTTCTCCTTCACCGACGACCAGATCCTCCTGAGGAATTCCGTGCGCTCCGCGCTCGACGAGCAGTGCAAGCCCGAGCATGTGCGCGCCATGTTCGACGACCCGCGCGGCTACGGCGAGGCGCTGTGGGGCGAGATGGCCAAGCTCGGCTGGCTCGGCCTCCCCTTCACCGAGGAGCAGGGCGGAGCCGGCCTTGGGCTGGTCGAGCTCGCCATCGTGCTCGAGGAGATGGGCCGCGCGGCATACCCTGGGCCCTTCTTCGCCACCGTGGTCTTGGGCGGCCTCGGCATCCAGCTCGCGGGCAGCGCGGCGCAGAAGGACCGGTGGCTCTCCGCCATCTCCGCGGGAAAGGCGCGCGCGACGGCGGCTCTCCTCGAGGAGCATCTCGACTGGGATCCCGCCTCCACCATCGCCACCGCCGCGCGCGAGGGCAGCGGGTGGAAGCTCTCCGGCGTCAAGCGCTTCGTGCCGTGGGCGCACGTGGCCGACGTGGTCCTCGTGCCCGCGCGCGCGCCGGAAGGACTCTCGCTCTTCCTCGTCGATCCGAAGTCTCCCGGCGTCACCCTCTTACCCATGGTCGGCATCGATCTCGCCAGCCGCTGGTCGGAGATGCGTCTCGACAAGATCATGGTGGGAGCCGATGCCGTGCTCGGCGCTCCCGGAGCCGCGGGGCCCGCCCTCGACTCGCTCCTCCGCCGAGGCGCGGTCATGGCATCCGCAGAGATGCTGGGCGCCGCGCGCCGCTGCCTCGACATGAGCGTGGCCTACGTGAAGGTGCGCGAGCAGTTCGGCCAGCCCGTGGGCTCCTTCCAGGCCATCCGTCATCGCTGCTCGGAGATGCTGCTGGAAGCCGAGAACGCGCATGCCGCCGTCTACTACGCAGCATGGGCCCTGGCCGCGGGAGCAGAGGACGCAGGCCAAGCCGCCTCCATCTGCAAGGCCTACGTGAGCGACGCTGCCCGCAAGGTGTGCGGCGACAGCGTCCAGGTGCACGGGGGCATCGGCTTCACCTGGGAGTACGACCTGCATCTCTACATGAAGCGCGCGAAGGCTCTCGAGCCGCTCTTCGGCGACGCGGAGTTCCATCGCGAGCTGATCGTCCGCCACCTCACCTCCGCCCGCTGATGCTCGACCTGCGCGGCGCCCTCGACGGCATCACGGTGCTGGACTGCACCTCGTACCTCGCCGGCCCCTACGGTGCCATGATGCTCGCCGACATGGGAGCGAGCGTGATCAAGGTCGAGTCGCTGGAGGGTGATTCCTTCCGGGAGCTGCCCGGCTTCTACGGGTGGAACCGCGGCAAGCGCTCCATCGCCGTGAACCTGAAGGACCGCGCCGGGCAGGAGGTGCTCCACCGCCTCGTGAAGGCGGCGGACGTGCTCATGCAGAACATGCGCCCGGGCGTGGACGAGCGGCTCGGCATGGACGCGGCCACCCTGCGTAAGTTGAACCCGCGCCTGATCTACTGCGCCATGACCGCCTTCGGGCCCGACGGGCCCTATCGCGATCGTCCCGGCTACGACCCCGTATTCCAGGCGCTCGGCGGCGTCCAGCACCTCCAGGGCTTCGGCGGGCCGCCTCAGTTCGTGCGGGTGGCCGTCACCGATTACTACACGGCGGCCCTGGGCGCCCAGGCCGTGCTCGCCGCGCTGTTCGTGCGCGAGCGCACGGGACGCGGCCAGATCGTGGAGACCTCGCTCCTCCAGGGCGTGCTCGCGCTCCAGTCGGGCAGCGTGGTCGACTATCCCAACAAGCCCACCTTCCTGCGCGAGACACCGACCTATCGCCTCTACCAGGCAGGGGACGGGGAGTGGTTCTTCCTCGCCTGCGGCAACCAGGCCTTCTGGGCCAAGCTCTGCAAGGCCATCGGGCGGCCGGAGATGATCGACGACCCGCGCTTCGGCTCCTGGCTCCTTCGCGGTGACAATCGCGACACGTTGATGCCGATCCTCGAGGCGACGTTCGCCACCAAGTCTCGCGAGCAGTGGCTCAAGATCCTGGGCGACCACGACATCCCCTGCGCGCCCGTGCAGTCGCTCCAGGAGTTCATGCGCGATCCCGGCGTGCAGCACCTGAAGATGACGGTGCAGTACGAGCACCCCGAGCTCGGTTCCCTTACCCTCATGGGCCAGCCCATCCGCTTCTCCGACACGCCGGCACCTGACGCAGGACCACCACCGCTGCTCGGCCAGCACACGCGCGCCGTCCTGCGGGAGGCGAGCTACAGCGACGACGAGATCGCCGACCTCCACCGCCGCGGCGTCATCACCGGAAAGGATCTCTGATGTTCGAGCCGAGACACTGCCGAGTGGCCGCAGGCCCGAGAGTGGCGAGGCGAGGGCTGAGATGAGTGCCGACGAGCCCGTTCGCTCCGACGCGAAGGACGGCATCCTCACCCTCACCCTCGACCGTCCCGACGTGCTCAACGCCATGAACAACGCCATGCGCGGCCAGCTCCTCGAGATCTTCACGCGGCTGCGCACGGACGACACGGTCAAAGTGGTGGTCATCACGGGGGCGGGCGAGCGGGCCTTCTGCGCGGGCGCAGACATCCGCGAGTTCCTCGAGCCACCCACCCCGACTCATTTCCGCGAGGCGCGCAAGCGGCTCGACTTCCGCGCGGAGATGGAGCGCTGCTCGCAGCCCATCATCGCGGCCATTCGCGGCTTCGCCCTCGGCGGCGGCCTCGAGCTGGCCCTGGCCTGCGATATCCGGATCGCGGCCGAGGACGCGCAGCTCGGCCTGACCGAGATCAACCTTGCCATCATTCC
>DATGCY010000206.1:0-5529 GCA_035311385.1 Candidatus Methylomirabilota bacterium | reverse complement strand
GCGCGTCGTGGTGGACACCATCGAGTTCTGCTCGCAGCACGTGCCCAAGTTCAACCCCGTGTCCATTTCGGGCTACCACATCCGCGAGGCGGGCTCGACGGCGGTGCAGGAACTCGCCTTTACCCTCGCCGACGGCTTCGGCTACGTGCAGGCCTGCCTCGCCCGCGGCCTCGACGTGGACAGCTTCGCCCCGCGCCTGTCCTTCTTCTTCGACATCCACAACGACTTCTTCGAGGAGATCGCCAAGCTACGGGCGGCCCGTCGCATCTGGGCCACCGTGATGCGCGACCGCTTCGGCGCGCGCAGGGCGGAGTCGATGCGTCTGCGCACCCACACCCAAACCGCGGGGGTGTCGGCCACCGCCCAGCAACCGCTCAACAACGTGGCGCGGGTGGCCATCCAGGCCCTCGCCGCCGTGCTGGGAGGCGCGCAGTCTCTTCACACCAACTCCTTCGACGAGGTGCTGGCCCTGCCCACCGAGGAGGCGGTGACGGTGGCGCTCAGGACCCAGCAGATCATCGCCGAGGAGACGGGCGCTCCGCTCACCATCGATCCGATGGGTGGCTCGTACTTCCTCGAGCGTCTCACCGACCAGATGGAAGAGCGGGCCATGGCCTACATCAAGGCCATCGACGACATGGGCGGCATCATCCGCGCCATCGACAGCGGCTATCCGCAGAAGGAGATCGCAGACGCCGCCTACCGCTATCAGCTCATGGACGATCGCGGGCGCAAGGTGGTCGTGGGGGTCAACAAGTACGTGATGACGGAGGAGCGGCCAGTAGAGTTCCTCCGTCTCGATGAAAGCGTGGAGCGCGAGCAGGTGGAGCGAGTGGGCCGGCGCAAGGCCTCGCGCGACATGGCCAAGGTGGAACGGCGCCTCAAGCAGCTCGCCGAGGCCTGCCGCGGCGGCCAGAACGTGATGCCCGTTCTCGTGGACGCGGTCAAGGACTACGTGTCACTGGGCGAGGTCTCCGACGTGTACCGTCAGGTCTTCGGCCTCTATCGGGAACCGATCATCTTCTAGAAGGAGCAGCACCATGACTGATGCCATCCGGATCGTGAAAGCTGCCGCGCACAAGCCGAAGCCCAAGGACGCCGACCTCACCTTCGGCACCGTGTTCACCGACCACATGTTCGTAGCCGATTTCCAGGAGGAGAAAGGCTGGTACGATCCGCGCGTCGAGCCGTACGGCCCCATCCCCCTCGACCCTGCGGCGGCCGTGCTGCACTATGCGCAGGCCGTCTTCGATGGGCTCAAGGCCTTCCGCGGCGTGGACGACAAAGTGCGGCTCTTCCGCCCCCAGAAGCACGTGGAGCGGATGAACCGGTCCGCGGAGCGGATGTGCATCCCGCCCCTCGATCCTGAGCTCGCCCTTCGCTCCCTGGTGACTCTGGTGGGCATCGAGCGCGATTGGGTGCCCAAGGCGGTGGGCACCTCGCTCTACGTGCGGCCAACCATCGTGGCCAACGAGGCCTTCCTCGGTGTGCGGCCGGCGAAGTCCTACATCTACTTCGTCATCCTCTCCCCGGTGGGCGCCTACTATCCCGAGGGCATGGCTCCCGTGAAGATCCGCGTCGAGGAGCACTACGTCCGCGCCGTGGAAGGCGGGCTGGGCGGCGCCAAGACGGGTGCGAACTACGCGGCGAGCCTGATGGCGGGGGAGGAGGCGAAGCACGAGGGCTTTACCCAGGTGCTGTGGCTGGACGGCGTGCACCGCAAGTACATCGACGAGGTTGGGACCATGAACATCATGGTCAAGATCGCCGGTGAGGTGATCACCCCGCCGCTGGGAGGCACCATCCTCCCTGGGGTGACGCGAGACTCCGTGCTCACGCTGCTCAAGGACTGGGGCGCCCAGGTGAGCGAGCGGCAGATCTCCATCGACGAGGTGCTGGCGGCCCACGAGGCGGGGACGCTGGAGGAGGTCTTCGGCACGGGCACGGCCGCCGTGATCTCGCCGGTGGGTGAGCTCGCCTACAAAGCCCGCCGCATGGTCATCAACGGCGGTGCCATCGGCCCGCTGACCCAAAAGCTCTACGACGCCATCGTGGGTATCCAGTACGCCAAGGTGCCCGATCCTCACGCGTGGACCGTCGAGGTGTAGGCACGCGGCCATGCCAGACTGCGTCTTCTGCAAGATTCGCGACGGACAGATCCCGTCGGCCAAGGTCTACGAGGACACGAAGACCATGGTCTTCATGGACATCAATCCGCTCACGCGTGGTCATTGCCTGGTCGCGACCAAGCAACACGCGGCCAATATCTACGAGGCCGAGGTGGAGGATCTCAAGGCGGTCATGGCCACCGCCAAGAAGGTGGCGGGAGCCATCCGCAAGACCCTCGCGCCCGACGGGCTCAACCTGCTTCAGGCCAACGGCGCTGCGGCCTTCCAGTCCGTCCCGCACTTTCACCTGCACTTGATCCCCCGCTGGACGGGCGATGGGAAGGGCTTCGACTGGAAGCTGGTCCCGGGCAGCCGCGAGGACATCATGAGCGTGGCCGACCGCATCCGCTCCACGTTCGCCTAGCGAGGATCACGAGATGGCCGAGCGCAAGGTCAGGGTGGTGGTGGCCAAGCCGGGGCTGGACGGGCATGACCGCGGGGCCAAGATCGTGGCCCGCGCTCTGCGCGACGCAGGCTTCGAGGTGATCTACACGGGACTGCATCAAACCCCGGAGCAGATCGTGGCCACTGCCGTGCAGGAGGATGCCGACGCCGTCGGGCTCAGCGTGCTCTCCGGCGCCCACAACTACCTGTTCGGCCGTGTCCTCGAGCTCCTCAAGGAGAAGGGCGCGGAGGACATCGCAGTGTTCGGCGGCGGCATCATCCCCGCCGAGGACATCCGCGCCCTCAAGGCCATGGGGGTGAAGGAGCTCTTCACTCCCGGCACGTCCACGCAAGACATCGTGCGCTTCGTGCGCGAGAACATCCGCGCCGCCGTGTGACGCCGCATGGACTTTGAACTCACCAACGAGCAGACCGCCGTGCAATCCATGGCCCGTGAGTGGGCGCTCGCCGAGGTGGCTCCCGTCATCCAACGCTACGACGAGGCGCACGAGTTCCCCCGCGAGCTCCTCGCGAGCCTCGCCAAGACGGGCCTCCTCGGCGCCCTCGTCCCCGAGGAGTACGGCGGGGCCGCTCTCGACTACGTCTCCTACGCGCTCGCCGTGGAGGAACTGAACCGCGTCGACGCCTCCGTGGGCATCACCATGTGGGCCCACAACTCGCTCTGCACCAACCACCTCGTGCTCTTCGGCACTCCGGCCCAGAAGGCGGCCTATCTGCCGCGCCTCGCCCGCGGAGAGTCCCTGGGGGCGTGGGGGTTGACCGAGCCGGGCTCGGGCTCGGACGCCGCGGCCATGAAGTCGCGCGCGGTACGCGAGGGCGACGGCTACGTGCTCAACGGCAGCAAGGCCTTCATCACCAACGCGGGAGTCTCCGAGGTCGCGGTGGTGATGGCGGTGACCGATCCCGGGCGCGGTGCCAAGGGCATCTCCGCCTTCGTGCTCGACAAGGGCATGACGGGGTTCAGCGCGGGAAGGCCGTATCGGAAGCTCGGCCTCCACGCCTCCAACACCGCGGAGCTGATCTTCGACAACGTCTCCGTCCCCGCGGACCATCTGGTGGGCGAGCCGGGCATGGGCTTCGTGAACACTATGCAGGTGCTCGAAGGCGGTCGCGTGGCCATGGCGGCCATGGCCGTGGGCATCGCCCAGGCCGCCCTCGACGCCGCCCTCGCCTACATGAAGGAGCGGCGCGCCTTCGGCAAAACGCTTGCTGAGTTCAACGGCCTGCAGAGCATGATCGCCGACATGGGCACTGAGGTGGAGGCAGCCCGGCTCCTCACCCTGCGCGCGGCCGCCCTCAAGGACGCGGGCAAGCCCGCGAAGACCGCCGCCTCCATGGCCAAGGTGTTTGCCTCCGAGGTTGCCATGAAGGCGGCGACCAAGTCGCTCCAGATCCACGGAGGCGCCGGCTACATCACGGAATTCCCCATCGAGCGCATCTTCCGCGACGCCAAGCTCACGGAGATCGGTGAGGGCACGTCGGAAATTCAGCGGATGGTCATCGCCCAGGACCTTCTGGGCTTCCGGTAGACGGCTCGTCCATGGATCGGAGCGTGCTCTACGAGGTGAGCGACGGCGTCGCCACCATCACCCTGAACCGGCCCGAGGTGCTCAACGCGCTCGATCACGGCGTGACCGCGCAGCTTGCCGATCACGCCGAGGCGGCCGCCGCGGATCCCGAGGTGTGGGTGGTCGTGGTGCGCGGCAAGGGCCGCGGCTTCTGCTCGGGGATGGATCGCAAGGCCCTCGCGGCGGGAAAAGTCGGCGAGGCCTTCTATCGCCACTGGATCCGTGCGCTGAACTGTCTCGAGGACATGGACAAGCTCGTGGTCGGGGTACTTCACGGCTACTCAATCGGGGGCGGCCTCCAGCTCGCGGTGGCCTGTGACCTGCGCCTCGCCACCGAGGACGCCGTGCTCGGTCTGGGGGCGACGCGCCACGGTCTCGTCCCCGACGGCTCCATCCTGCGGCTTGCCCGTATCGTGGGTCTCGGACGCGCCAAGGAGCTGACCTTGTTGAATGATCACATCACGCCGGCGGAAGCGCTGGCCATGGGCCTAGTGAACTGGGTCGTGCCCACCCCTCAGGTAGAGGCCAAGCTCGCCGAGATCATCGAGAAGGCTTTTCACGCCTCTCGAACGGCCACCGGCCACGCCAAGCGGCTCCTTCACGCCTCCTTCCATACCGATCCGCGAGCGATGATCGAGGAGGTCATGCGGGCGCAGGACGACTGCATGAAGTCATGGGAAGTGGAAGCGGCCAACCGCGCCTGGAACGCCGCGAAGCAGGACGTCCGCTTCTATCCTAGGAACGGCTAGCTGCCAGCCGCCTGCAGGGCCTGCTCGATGAGGGCAGAGGAGGGCTTGCGGGTGCCTGCATCGATCTCGCGCACGTAGCCGACCACCACCGACGACACCGGCGTGGGTATGCCGAGCTCGCGCCCGCGCGCCACCACGTGGCCGTTCATCTGCTCGATCTCCGTGCGCCGGCCCTTGGCCACGTCCTGGGCCATGGAGGCGCGCCAGTTGCGCCCCGCGCTGCTTTTGGGCACGAGCATGGCGTCGAGCTCGGCGAAGACCGCCTTGTCGTCGGCGGCCGCCCACGTCTTTGCCTCCTGACCGCCGAACTTCGGAATCGAGTACCCGGCGGCCAGGCCCACCCGCGCGGACTCGGCGCCGAGGCGGATGGTGATCTCGCGCCCGCGCGGCTGGGCGGCGATCTCCAAGCTACCGAGCCCCGTCATGGCCTGCACGGGATTGCCCATGCAGTTCGCGCAGAGCTTGGACCAGCGCTCGCCCCAGAGGTTGTCGGTGGCACGCGCGCCGTCGACCACGGTGAGCATCTTGGCCAAGGCCTCCACGCGCGGCGTGATGGCCCCGTCGTGTTCGCCCACGCGAAAGACGTCGTGCCCCGAGCCGCTGCCCTTCTCCGCCCCTCGCTCCACGCGGCCGGGCTCC
>DATGCY010000205.1:0-4014 GCA_035311385.1 Candidatus Methylomirabilota bacterium | reverse complement strand
CTCGGGTCTCGCCATGCAGAAGGGAGTCACCGTGCTCAACGCCCCCGGCCTCATCGACTCCGGCTATCGCGGCGAGCTCAAGGTGCTCTTGATCAACCACGGGGCCGAGCCCGTCGAGCTTGCGCGAGGGGAGCGCATCGCTCAGCTCGTGGTGCAGCCGGTGGCCGACGTGAAGCTGGTGGAGGTGGACCGCCTTCCCGAGTCGGAGCGCGGGATGGGAGGCTTTGGCAGTACCGGCGCCTGAGCGTCTACTGATTCAGCCAACGCTTGGCGAAGCCGAGTAGCCCCTGGGGCATGAAGATGACCATGGCGGTGAAGATGATGCCCACGGGGATGAGGTAGTACTCGGTGAAGTAGCGCGAGAACCCCTCGCGCAAGAGCAGGAAGAAGGCCGCGCCCGCTAGGGGACCCACCAGCGTGCCCACGCCGCCCATGACGTTGAAGATCACCACCTCGCCCGAGACGAGGAAGAAGACGAAGTCCGGCGCGGCGAATTTGTTCTGGATCGCGTAGAGCACGCCCGCCAGGCCCGCGAAGATCCCGGAGAGCATGACGGCCACGATCTTGTAGCGCTCGATGGAGTAGCCGATGGCGCGGGCCCGCGGCTCGTTCTCGCGGATGGCCTGGAGCACCATGCCGAAAGGCGACTGGGTCACCCGCCGAAGCATGAGAAAGGAGATGGTCACCACCGCCAGCACGAACCAGTGGAGCGTCACCGGCGTGAACCGGGCCGACCAGATTCCGGGAATAGAGAGCAGCGGCTGGCTGAAGGCGAGGCCATTCTCGCCGCCCGTCACCTCCGTCCACGTGAAGATGACGACGTAGAAGATTTGCGAGAAGACGAGGGTGGTGATGGAGAAGTAGATTTCCCGGAGGCGCGTGGCGAAAAACGCGACGAAGGTCGCTACCGCGGCGGCGCCGGCCAGCCCGTAGAGGAGCGCGATCCAGAGGTTGGGCGGCTTGACGGTGAGGAGGGCGGCGGCCGCACAGTACATGCCGAGCCCGAAGAAGACCGAGTGGCCGAAGGAGATGATGCCGGTGTAGCCGATGAGGATGTCCGAGGACATGGCGAGGAGGCCCCAGATCAGGATCTCCGTGACGAAGCGGCGCCAGAACTCGGGCAGCACCAAGGGTGCAACGATCAGCAGAGCCAGGATGATACAGAAGCCAGTCCAGTAGGCGGTGGCGGAGCGCCGCATGGTTATTTCGGGGTGGGGACGAAGAGCCCGGTGGGCCGGAAGAGCAGCGTGAGGATCAGGGCGATGAACGAGACGATCACGGCCTGGGCCGGGCTCACGATGAGGGCGGCATACGCCTCGAGCAGGCTGATGAAGATGGACGCGAGAATCGAGCCGCCCAGATTGCCCATGCCGCCGACCACCACCACGATGAAGGCGCGCAAGGTGAAGTCGAGACCGATGTTTTGGGTCACCCCACCGAGTGGACCGAAGAGGACCCCGGACGCGGCGGCCATCCCGGCGCCGATGGCGAAGACCGTGGTGTGCACGAGGGGCACAGGAATGCCCATGGCTTGGGCCATGACGCGGTCCTGGGTGGTGGCGCGGATCCAGATGCCGTACTTGCCGTAGCGCAGGAAAAGGTAGAGGGCGCCGATGATGGCCGCGGCGAGCACGGCGGTGAGGAGCCGATACCACGGGTACTGCAGGTAGAACAAGCTGAAGTTGCCCGTTATCGGTTCCTGGATTCGGCGGGCCGACGGCCCCCACTGCCAGATGGCGTACTTTTGCAGCACGAGCGAGATGCCGAAGGTGGCGAGGATGGTGGTGAGGGGATCGCGCCCGATGAGTGGCCGGAGGGTGGTGGCCTGGAGCACCGCTCCGAACACCGCGATGACCACGGCGGCGACGAGGAGGGCGAGCCAGAAGTTCCCGGTGGCCGCGATCGTAATGGCGCCCACAAATCCGCCCAGCATGACGAGGTCACCGTGGGCGAAGTTCACCACGTCCATGATGCCGAAGATCAGGGTCAGGCCGGAGGCCACGAGGGCCAGGATCATCCCGTTGACGATGCCATTGATCGTCTGGATGAGAATCTGCTCGAGGGGAATGGCCACGCGCTAGATTCCCAGGTACTGGTGGATGACCGCGTGGTTGGCGCGGAGGTCGGCGGCGGGTGCGTGGTGTCGCACCACACCTTTTTCCATGATGTAGACGCGGCTCGAGGCTTCGAGGGTGAGCGGGACGTTCTGCTCGACGAGGAGGATGGCCACCCCCTCGCGATGCAGCACCCGGATGATCTCCGAGATCTGGCCGACCATGCGCGGCATGAGACCTTCCGTTGGCTCGTCGAGGAGGATGATCTTGGGCTCCAGCATCATGGCTCGCGCAATGGCCAGCATCTGCTGCTCGCCGCCCGACAGGGTACCCCCGGCTTGGTTCTGCCGCTCCGCGAGCACGGGGAATGACGCGTAGATCTTGTCGAGCATCGTTTTCCGCTTGGCCTCGGTGACGCCGGCGCGATCCAGCCCCGTCCGGAGGTTTTCCATCACGGTAAGCAGGCGGAAGATGCGCCGCTCCTCCGGGACCCAGGCGATACCGAGGTGAGCGAGGTGATGCGGCGCCATGCCGCCGATCGACCGGCCCTCGAAGGTGACCGCGCCCTGTGCGGGACGCACGAGCCCCATCACCGTCTTGAGGGTGGTGGTCTTGCCGACGCCGTTGCGCCCGAGCAGTCCAACCACTTCCCCGGCCTTCACCTCGATGGAGACCCCGTGGAGGATGTGGGATTTGCCGTAGTAGGTGTGGACGCCGTCGAGGGTGAGCATCAGGTCTTGAGGTAGACCTCCTGCACCCGGGGGTTGGCCTGGATCTGCGCCGGTGTGCCCTCCGCCAGCACCTCGCCGTAGTGGAGCACGGTGATGCTGTTGGCGAGCCCCATCACCACTTCCATATCGTGCTCCACGATCACGATGGTCAGGTTCTTGGCGATTCGCCGCACGAGCTCGACGGTAGCGAGGGTCTCGGTCACGCTCATCCCCGCCGTCGGCTCGTCGAGGCAGAGGAGTTCCGGCTCCGTGGCGAGCGCGATGCCGATCTCGAGATTGCGCTGCGCGCCGTGGGAGAGGTTGGCGGCTAGCTCGTCTTCGTCGCTCCGGAGTCCCACGGCATCCAACACCGCGCGGGCCCGGTCCATCAGCTCGGGGAAGGCATAGCGATGGCGCAGCATGTTCCAGGCGTGGTGCCGCGACTGCACGGCCACGCGCACGTTCTCCAGCACGGTGGCGCCGGGCAGGATGTTGGTGATCTGGTACGAGCGGGCGAGGCCCTTGTGGGAGATCTGGTTGGGGGGCAGCCCCGCCACGTCCTCGTCGTTCAAAAAGATGTGGCCCGAGGTGGGCCGCAGCACACCGGTGAGGCAGTTGAAGAAGGTGGACTTGCCGGCGCCGTTGGGGCCGATGATGGCCCGGATCTCGCCGCGGGCCACGGACACGCTGACGTTGTTCACGGCGGTCAGCCCGCCGAACCGCATGGTTAGCCCTTCAGTGCGAAGGATAGGGCGGGAGGCGGGGCCCCGGCCTTCCTCCCTGCGGAGGTTGGCCGGGGCCGTCGTCTCGGGTGAATCGTCTGGCACTTAGGCGAAGGTGCAGGCGGGCGGGAAGATCGTCTTCTCCTTCGGGACGACCTCCAGGATCTTGTGCTTGCCGTTGGCGATGGTGAAGACGAACTCGCGCAGGAAGGCCTGATGGTCTTCCTTGCGGAGCGTCTTGTCGCCTTGCGGGAAGTCGTCGCCTTCCTTCACCTCGAGCCCCTCGAGAGCGCTGATCAGCTTGGGTGTGTCCTCGCGCCCGCGGAAGCCGGACTTCTGCATGCCAATCTTGAGGAAGTTCATGGCCTCGAAGTTCGACTGGACGTAGCGGTCCGGCAGCGGCCCCGACGGGTCGATCTGCTTCAGCCGCACCACGGCTTCGTCGAAGAACTTCTTGTGCGCGGGCGTGTTGAGCGGGCCCTCGAGGATGGGCAGATAGCGGTTGATGCCCACGAAGCCCTCGATCTT
>DATGCY010000204.1:0-2068 GCA_035311385.1 Candidatus Methylomirabilota bacterium | reverse complement strand
GCTCCAGCTGCGTCACCCGCTCGCCTGACTCGCCGCCCTGCGGGCGGCGCACAGGACGAGGGGGTCCCACTCCGCCGGAGCGCTCCCCCGCCCCCGCCGCCACCCGCCCCGGTCGTACGTGCGGCATTCATGAATGGTTCCTGCTAGCGGATGGCGCAGTGGACGAGGCTCGAGACCTGATCGAGACGGGCGCTGTGCCAGGGATCGGGGACGCGGCTGTTCGTCAGGTACGCGAAGGAGATGCCGGAGTCGGGGTCGGCCCAGCAATACGACGAGCCGACACCGCCGTGGCCGAAGACACGCGGCGAGGCGAGGGCGCCCAGGCCGCGGATGGTGTCGGTGGTCCCGCGCGAGTGGGGCCCGAGCCCGCGGTGCATCGGCATGCCCATGTAGCCGTCTACGCGGTCGCCCGTGACGTTGCGGGTGACGTAGCTGACCATGCGCGGGGAGAGCAGGCGCACGCCGTTCAGCGTGCCGCCGTGGGCCATCATCTGATAGAAGGCGGCCATGGCCCGCGCGGTGGCATAGCCGCCGCCCCCCGGCGTGCCGGCGCGCCGGAACTGTGGGTTGTTCTCCTCCGTGCGGGTGATCTGGCGCGAGCCGTCCGGGGAGGGCTCGTGCATGTCCACGGCGCGCCCGTGCTGGGCGTCGGGCAGTCCCACGAAGCACTCCTCGGCGATGCCGAGCGGCTCGGTGATCTCGCTGCGGATGAAGTCGCGGTAGTCTCCTTTGGTGACCGCCTCGATCATGGCCGCGGCGACCCAGTGCGCGGCTCGGCCGTGGTAGTACACGCGCGAGCCGGGGGTCCACTCGAGGGTGAACGCGCACACGCTCCGGCGCAGGAGGTCGTGATCCTCCCAGGCCGCCTTAGGCACATCCGCGTTGGGGAAGCCGCCCTGGTGGCTCAGAAGCTGGGTGATGGTGATGTCACCCTTGGCGTTCTGCTCGAAGCCGGGCAGGTGCTGGGCCACTGTGTCGCTGAAGAGCAGCGCGCCGCGCTCGGCGAGGAGCCAGACGGCACAGGCGGTGAGCACCTTGGTGTTGGAGTAGAGCAGCCAGAGCGTGGTGTCGGTGGCCGCCACGCGAGCGGGATCGGTGCGCGCATCCCCGATGGTAGAGGCGACGGCGAGCTTGCCGTGACGAGCCACCGCGTACTGGGCGCCCGGATAGCGCCCCTCCGCCACGTGCCGGGTGATCGTCTCGTGCAGGCGCTCCAGCGCCTTGGGGTCGAGGTCCAGCGAGGATGGGGCGGCCTTCTCGAGCGTGGCGGGCATGTCCGGCTCCTCTCAGGTCGTGGTGGTGGTCCGCGGCTCTCACATCGGGCTCCGAGCATAGCCTAGACCGCGCAGCGCAGCCAGCCCGCTCGATGGCGCATTGATCTTCCCCGGTCGATCTGGCAGGATCGGCGGGCTCGCGGCTCCTTCACCTCAACGCGGAGGTCTTCGATGCGTCGCCTTGCCGTCCTCGTCACGACCTGGAGTGTCTTGCTGGGCGCTTTGGCAGGGGCCGCCTCCGCGCATCGGCCAGGCGATCCACCGCATCAGCTCTATCAGATGGGCGATCTGCGCCTGGAGAACGGCCAGGTCATCAAGGACTTCGCCATCTCCTACGTGACTCACGGCACCCTCAACGCGAAGAAGTCCAACGCCATCCTCATGGTGACGGCGCTGTCGGGCAATCACCATCGGCTGGACTTCCTCATCGGACCGGGCAAGGCGCTGGACACCACCAAGTACTTCATCGTGTGCACGGACGCCATCAGCAACGGGCTCACCACGTCGCCGAGCAACAGCCAGGCCCAGCCGCGCATGCGGTTCCCGCGCTTCGCCATCCGCGACATGGTCCAATCGCAGTACCGACTCCTCAAGGACAAGCTGGGCATCGACCACGTGGTGACGGTGATCGGACCCTCCATGGGCGGCATGCAGGCGCTGCAGTGGGGCGTGAGCTATCCGGACTTCATGGACAGCCTGGTCGCCCTCGTGCCCCTCGCGCGCACCCCGGCGTGGAGCGTGGTGGTGGTGGACGCGAGCCGCAAGGCGATCATGCTCGACCCCGCGTGGAAGGG
>DATGCY010000203.1:0-2444 GCA_035311385.1 Candidatus Methylomirabilota bacterium | reverse complement strand
AGTCGCACATCTGGGTGCCCATGGACGACACCAACGTGGTGAACTGGATGGTCACCTGGCACCCCGATCGGCCGCTCACCAGCGAGGAACGGGCACTGCACATCGCGGGCAAGGGGGCGCACGTCTGCGACTACGCCCCCGCGACCTCGCAGGCCTACGGCGACGTGCGCACCGCGGCCAACCGCGACAACGACTACGGCATGGACTGGGAACTCCATCGCACGCGCATGGTGTGCGGTATTCCCGGCTTCGGCGTGCAGGACCAGGCCGTGCAGGAGAGCCAGGGCCCGATCGTGGATCGCACCCAGGAGCGCCTGGGCTCGAGCGACACCGCGATCATCCACGTACGCCGGAAGCTCCTCAGCATGGCCAAGGCCCTGCGCGACCGCGGCAGCGTGCCGGCGGAGAACCCGGAGTCCTTCTGCGTGCGCTCCGCCTCGGTGGTGCTGCCGCCCGAGGCGAGCTGGGTCGAGGGCGCGACGGCGCGCGTGCTCGTCAAGCCCGGCGCCCACCTTACCCTGGTCTGATCGCTCGTGCCTCCTCGCATGGCCGGCCGCGCCGCCCTCGTCACGGGGGGAGGAGGCGGCATCGGCGAGGCCACGGGCCGACTCTTCGCCGAGGAGGGCGCGGCGGTGGCCCTGGTCGACACCAACCACGTCGCCGTGGAGGCCGCCGCGGCGAGCATCGCGCGCGACGTGAAAGGCGCCCGCGTGATCGCTCTCGTCGCCGACCTCACCCGCGAGGCGGAGTGCGACCGCGTGGTCGGGGAGACGCTGGCCGAGCTGCACGGACTACACACGCTCGTCAACGTGGCCGGCGTCCGCCTCTACACCGCGCTCGCCGAGGCGGATTCCGAAGGCTGGGAGTTCATCCTCGGCGTCAACGTGCTCGCCACCGCCTATAGCAGCAAGGCGGCGCTTCCCGCTCTGCGGAAGAGCGGGCGAGGCACCATCGTGAATCTCTCCTCCGTCTACGGCGTCAAGGGTCGGACGGGCATGGGCCAGTACGACACGACCAAGGCGGCGGTGCTCGGATTCACGCGTGCGCTGGCCATGGAGGAAGCCCCGCACGGGATCCGCGTCAACGCGGTCTGCCCGGGGGGCACCATCACGCCCTATCACATCAGGCGCGCGGCGGCCCAGGGCGTCTCGGAGGCCGAGATGCGGACGCAGCGCACGCACGACAATCTCCTCGGGCGCTGGGCGGAGCCGCGCGAGGTTGCCTATCCCATCCTTTTCCTGGCCAGCGACGAATCCTCCTACGTCACGGGCGCCACCCTCATGGTGGACGCCGGGAAGTCCATCATGTGAGCGCCATGGACGATCAGCAGAAGAGCTACGGCTGCTGCATCGCGGGCGGCGGGCCCGCCGGCATGATGCTAGGCCTCCTCCTCGCCCGCGCTGGCGTGGACGTGCTCGTGCTCGAGAAGCACGCGGACTTCCTGCGTGACTTCCGCGGCGATACCATCCATCCCTCGACCCTCCAGGTGATGCACGAGCTCGGGCTCATCGAGCCCTTTCTCGCCCTGCCGCATCAGGAGGTGCAGGTACTGGGGGCCCAGGTCGGGGGCGTCTTCGTCCCCATCGCCGACTTCACCCATCTGCCCACCCGCTGCAAGTTCCTTGCGCTCATGCCTCAGTGGGACTTTCTCGATTTCCTCGTGGGCCATGCCCGGCGCTACCCCTCGTTCCGCCTCTGGATGCGCGCGGAGGCCCAGGGCCTCATCGAGGAGAACGGCCGCGTGGTCGGGCTGGAGGTGATGACCCCAGAGGGCAAGCGCGACGTGCGCGCCGATCTGGTGGTGGGTGCGGATGGCCGGCATTCCCTCGTCCGTGGGCAAGCCGGCTTCCGCGTGCGCGAGCTCGGGGCGCCCATGGACGTGCTGTGGTTCCGGCTGAGCCGGCGACCCGGCGACCCGCAGAACACCATGGGCCAGTTCGATCCGGGCCGGATCTTCGTGCTGATCAACCGCGACAGCCACTGGCAGTGCGCTTTCGTGATTCCCAAGGGCGGGTTCGAGGGCATGCGCGCCGGCCCCGTCGAATCGTTCCGGGAGAGGGTTGCGACGGTGGCGCCGTGGGCGGCGGATCGGGTCGGCGAGCTCGCGAGCTGGGACGACGTCAAGCTCCTCACCGTGCGCGTGGACCGACTCGAGCGCTGGTATCGCCCGGGCCTCCTTTGCATTGGCGACGCCGCGCATGCCATGTCGCCGGTGGGCGGCGTGGGGATCAATCTCGCCTTGCAGGACGCAGTGGCCGCGGCCAACCTCCTCGCCGGTCCGCTAGCCGAGGGGCGTCTCAGCCTGAGGCATCTCACGAAGGTGCAGCGACGGCGCGAGTGGCCGACGCGCGTGACCCAGTGGCTTCAGGTGCAGGTGCAGCAGCGTATCATCGCCCCCGTGCTCGGCCGCTCGGCGTCGATTCGACCCCCGCTGTTGCTGCGGC
>DATGCY010000202.1:0-2148 GCA_035311385.1 Candidatus Methylomirabilota bacterium | reverse complement strand
GATCTCGTTCCCGGCAGCCGGCTTCCCGATCTCGAGCTACCGGACCATCGCGGCCGGCCAGTACGGCTCTCGGCTCTGGCCAACGGCTATCCGCTCGTCGTGAGTTTCTATCGGGGCTACTGGTGACCGAAGTGCTCGGTGCAGGTCAGGCACCTCACGACGATGCAGGACGAGCTGGCGGTGAACTACTGCCAGCTTGCCGTGGTCAGCACAGACCCGCCCGAGGTCACGGCCGCGTTCCGGGCCGGGCTGGGGGCCACCTTCACGTTCCTCAGCGATCACGAGCGGCGAGCGATTCGCGAGCTCGACATCGTGGAGCAGACGGCGCCCGGCTTCGAGCATGGCCTGGTGGCAGTGCCGTACACCTTTTCCATCCAACCCGACCTGACGATCCACCGAATCTACAACGGCTGGTGGTACGTCGGGCGACCGACGCTCGAGGAGCTCCGCCAGGATCTGCGCGCCATCATGCAGAAATGCCGCTCGGACTTCGAGTACGTGCCGCCCGCGAAGGCCTGAGTGACGCGTGAGGATGCCGATGACCGACATCACCAAGCGTAACCTCATCGCCCAGTGGGCCTTCGACACGCGCCCCGTGCTGCTGCGCTTCCACCTCTGGCTCGAAGACGTCGAGGTCGAACGCTCGCAGAGCGAGCCGGTCTCGGCCCACACGTTTGCGCCGCGGGGGATCGCGCGCTGCCTGGCCATGACGTCGGCGGCGACTGCCCTCGGCACGCGACTGTTCGGCGACTACGGCGCCGGCGCCGGCCAGGACAAGACGGCCGTCAATCAGGTGAAGAAGGCCGCCGACGCGGTGAGCGCCTACGTGATGAGCGAGGGGCTCTGGCACCTTACACGGACCCTGCCGGAGAACCACGCGCTGATGGTTTGTCTCGGCGAAGGGCTGATGCCGAAGGCCGGCGAGACGCCGGAGATGGGCGCCAACCCAATGCTCGGCTTCGGGCGCGTCTACGCGCGTGCCGAGCTGGCGAAGACCGTCGACCGCCGCGTGCGCCGACTGCTCAACGAGCCTGGCCACACCTTCGAGCAGTTCCACGAATGGCTGCAGGGCCGCGGCATCACCCTGTGGGGCGCCGCGGTGGACACGCTGGAAAACACCTCGCGCTTCGCGGACGGCCGGCCGACGGGGCCGATGGCGGTTTTCCACCTCTTCGACTCGCCGCTGCGGCTGTCGCGGCCGTACGAGTCGTACATGGGCTGTCTCACCGTGCCCACGGCGGTGGCCCAAGCCGCCGAGAACGCCGCGGTGCTCCTCGACTACCGCACCCCCCGCAAGCTGATCGTGGAAGCGATCGAGGCGGCGTACCCGGGGATCCGCCGCGAGAACATTCACGTGTGGACACTCCGCGGCAAGAGCCGTGTCCACCGACTGGGTCGGCTGTGGGAAGAGTGGGAGAAGGCGGGCGTCCATCTGGTCGAGGACGGCTGGAAAACGCCTTCTGGGTTTGCCGTGTTCACCGACTCAGGAACGTACGCGCCGACGTTCCTCGTGGGCAGCTGGACGGATTCCGTGGGCGTGAGGCACGTCTTCCTCACCGACGGCTATGCGGCGACCGCTGAGGCGCTGCAGGCGGCCAGCCTCGCCGACGTCCTCGACGTGCACAGCACGATGTCGCTATTCTCGCCGAGCTTCGAGCTGCCCGGAGACGTTGAGGGGCGGCTGATGCAGCTCGATCCCTCCGCGTCCGAGTTCGCGCAGCGTCTGATCGCCCTGATCGGCGGCGAGCACGTCGACGCGGGCAAGGTGCGGACATACGTCGAGGCGATCCAGGAGGCGGCGGCGTCCAACATGCCACTCGGCAAACCGGTGCTCCGCGCCGACGACTTCCTGCCGGACAAGGACTGGTCGGTGCTGGCCAGTGTCGGCTATATGTGCGACGACCCCTACACGGGCGCCCCCGGCGTTACTCAGGTGGCCGCCGACGTCTACCGGGTCACCGCCCGCCTCGCTACCCGGAAGGCGTCGAGCCTCATCACCTTCACGCTGCGGCTCATGGAGCCGTTGGAGACGACGCGCCAGGTCTTCAGCCCACTGCTCGTGCGCTTCCTCTCGGGCGTCGATCACACCACCCGGCCGGTGAAGATCTCCGACTCCGGCCGCATCCGCAACGAGCTGCAGACGATGGT
>DATGCY010000201.1:0-5114 GCA_035311385.1 Candidatus Methylomirabilota bacterium | reverse complement strand
CCTCCCCCCCGCCGCCAAATAGCTCAAGCGCAGGAGGCTCGGGTCCCGCACGCGGAAGCGATAGCTCCAGGAGTGGGCGCCCGAGTCGTGCGTGTAGGGATCGCCGATGAGGCGTGGGCGCCGGCTCGAGGGGCTGGCCGTCGAAGCGCAACTGCACGGGAATGTCGGCCTGCGCAGCGGACCCGAGAAGAAGGACGATCGCCGCCGCGGCCTCTACGAGCCGCCGCGGTCGCCACGTCACCGGAAATGTCCTCGCGTGGTGCGTGCGATCCTGTTACTCTCCGTGCTCGACAGGATTCCTCCGTGCCCACGGAAAAGGCCAGCGTCCTCGCCCCCTCGCCGCTCTTCCGTGTCTTGCGTCTCCTCATCGACGTTCGGCCGGACGAGGTCGCCGCCCTCGCGTGGTCGTGGCTCTACTTCTTCTCCATCCTCTCCGCCTACTACGTCATCCGCCCCATCCGCGACGAGATCGGGGCAGCGGGCGGCATCGAGAAGCTGCCGTGGCTCTTCACGGGCACGCTGATCGGCATGCTCGTGGCCAACCCGCCCTTCGCGGCCCTGGTCGCGCGCCTCACTCCCGTGCGCTTCATCTCGTGGACGTATCGGTTTTTCATGGCCAACCTCGTGCTCTTCCTCATCCTCTTCGCCACCACCACGGGGGAGGTCAACGTGTGGGCGGGGCGCGTCTTCTACATCTGGGGAGCGGTCTTCAATCTCTTCGTAGTCTCGGTGTTCTGGGGGTTCCTCGCCGACGTATTCAGCAGCGCGCAAAGCCGACGCCTCTTCGGCTTCATCGCGGCGGGCGGCACCATCGGCGGCATCACCGGGTCGGGGCTGACCTCCCTCCTCGTGGAGCATCTGGGCGCGCCGCGGCTGCTCCTCGTCTCCGCCCTCCTGCTCGAGGTGGCGGTCTTCGCGGTGCGCCGGCTGGCGATGATCTCGCGGGGGCTTCGCGAGCATGCCGCGCGGCACACGGAGGAGACGGTGGTGGGAGGCGGCGTGCTGTCGGGTTTCGTCCACGCCCTGCGCTCGCCCTATCTCCTCAACCTCACGGTGTACATGCTGCTCTTCACGGTGCTCTCCACGTTTCTCTACTTTCAGCAGGCCGACGTGGCCCGGCACAGCTTCGCCGATCGCGCGGCGCGCACGGCCTTCTTCGCCAACATCGACCTCGCCGTCAACGTGCTCACGCTCGTCATCCAGCTCTTCCTGACCGGCCGTATCATCCGCGGGCTCGGCGTCGCCCTCACCCTCACGCTCCTGCCCGCGCTGAGCATGGTGGGGTTCTTCGTCCTCGGTCTCACGCCCACCTTGTGGGCGGTGGTGATGTTCCAGGTCTTGCGCCGCGCGGGCAACTTCGCGGTGGCCCGGCCCACTCGCGAGACGTGCTTCACGGTGGTGCCGCGCGAGGACAAGTACAAGGCGAAGAGCTTCATCGACACGTTCGTGTACCGGGCGGGCGATCAGATCGGGGCATGGTCCTACGCGGCCATGGGCTTTCTCGGCATGGGGCTGGCTGGCATCAGCCTCGCCGCCGTGCCCATCTCGCTCGTGTGGCTGCTGAACGGCTTGTGGCTCGGCCGTCGCAACGAAGCGCTCACTCGCGAGGCACGAGGAGTGGAGAGCGCGGCCCCCTTGACGGCGCGCTGAGGGCCGTCACACTATCCTCGCCGATCAGGGCGGCGTGAAGGTGCAAGCACGGACCAACAAGGAGGAGTGAGCGATGCGTAGACGTTGGTTCCTCGGGGCCATCGGTGCGGCCCTCGCGAGCGTGGGCCGCCGCTCGACGGCCGGCTGGGCCGCCGACAAAGGGCCCATCCGGATCGGCTACTTCGGGCCACTCACCGGCAACTTTTCCCAGACGGGCAAGGACATGACGGACGGCTTCAACCTGTTCTGGGAGGAGGTGGGAAACAAGGTTGCCGGCCGCGAGGTCAAGGTCATCGTGGAGGATTCCGACCCGGAACCGACCGGCGGCCTGACCAAGGTGCGCCGGCTCGTGGAGCAAGAGAAGGTCCACACGGTGGCGGGCGGGCTCCTCGCCGCCACCGGCTATGCCATCGCGCCGTACCTCGAGCAGAACAAGATCCCCGCCATCTATCCCGTGATGGCTCCCGACGACATCACCCAACGCAAGCCCGTGCGCTGGATCGTGCGCACCTCCTTCACGAGCAGCCAGGCGACCCATCCGCTCGGCGACTACGCCTACAAGCAGCTCAACCTGCGTCGCGTGGCGACGATCAGCATGGACTACGCTTTCGGCTGGGAGTCGAACGGCGGGTTCCAGAAAGTGTTCGAGGACTCTGGAGGCAAGGTTGTGCAGCGGATCTGGACTCCGCTGAACGTGCAGGACTACGCGCCCTACCTCGCCTCGCTCCGGAAGGACATCGACGGCGTCTACGCCTGCCACACGGGCGGCCTCTCCCCGCGCTTCATCAAGGCGTGGAGCGACTTCGGGCTCAAGGGCAAGATCCCGCTCATCGGCATTGGCACCCTCACCGACGAGAACGTGCTCAAGAGCATGGGCGAGGAAGCGGTGGGGGTGATGACCTCGCTCATCTACAGCTCCGCCCTCGACACGCCCGCCAACAAGAAGTTCGCCGCCGCCTACGAGAAGCGCTACAACCGCGCCACCTCCCTCTACTCTGCGGAAGGCTACACGGGTGCGCGCTTCTACCACGACGCGCTCAAAGCCATCAACGGCGAGGCGGAGGACAAGGAGAAGCTCATCGCCGCCCTTCGCAAGGTGGCCGTGAACGACGATCCCCGCGGACCGATGAAGATGGACGACCTCGGCAACCCGAACCAGAACGTCTACATTCGCAAGGTGGAGCAGATGGGGGGCAAGCTCCAGAACACCGTGATCTACACCTATCCCAACGTCTCGCAGTTCTGGACGTACAACCGCGAGGAGTATCTCAAGACGCCCGTGTACGATCGCAACTACCCGCCCTGCAAGTTTTGCGAGTGAGCGTGATGCTCCGGGCTGCCGTGTGCTGTGCGCTCATCTTGCTCGCGACGGCCGCCGACGCCGCCTCGCCGTCACCCTACGCCGGACAGGAAGCGCGCGACATCAAGGCCCTGTCCCCCGAAGAGATCGCCGACTACCTCTCGGGCAAGGGCATGGGCCTGGCCAAGGCGGCCGAGCTGAACGGCTATCCCGGGCCCGCCCACGTTCTCGAGCTCGGTTCCCAGCTCGGACTCACGCCCGAGCAGCGGGCGGCCACCGAAGCGCTGTTTCAGAGGATGCAGCATCGCGCCATCGCCCTCGGCAAGGAGCTGGTCGAGGCCGAAAGCACCCTCGATCGGCTCTTCGCCTCGCACACCGCTTCGTCGGAAAGCGTGAAGGAGTCGCTGACACGGATCGCCAGGTTGCAGGGGGAGATCCGCCAGGCGCACCTGGACGCCCACATCGAGCAGGCGACCGTGCTCACCGCTGCGCAGATCGCGACGTACGCGCGCCTTCGCGGCTACGATGCGGCTCCCGTCCACGATGGTCATCATCGGCATTGAGCAGCTGAAGGTCTGGTGATGGCCGAGACGTTCCCTCCGTGGCGCGTGCTGGGCAGGCGGCGAATCTACACGAACGACTGGATCAGCGTCGACTTCTGGTCGGTGCGGCTGCCGGATGGAACGGTGATCGACGACTACACTGTCCTCGACTATCCGCGGCCGGCGGTGGCCGTGCTCCCCGTCGGAGCCGACAGTCGCGTACTCATGATCGATCACTATCGCTTCATCACAGACACCCGAGGCTGGGAGCTCCCCGCTGGCCGGGTCGATCCCGGTGAATCAGTGGACGCCGCGGCGGAACGCGAGCTCTTCGAAGAGACGGGACACTCCGCGACGTCTTGGACGACCCTCGGCCAGTACCATCCGTCGAACGGATCGAGCAATCAGGTCTTCTACGTGAAGATCGCGCGCGATCTCACGCGGCGGTCGGACCCGACGGATACGAACGAGACGATGGCCCTCCGATGGTTCGAGCTGCGCGAGATCCGCGCGCTGCTTCGCGGCAACGAGATCAAAGACGGCCTCACCATCACCGGCCTGAGCTGGGCCATCGCGCTGGATGTCCTGGCCGACCACGAGTAGGCCGCGGTCATCCGGCTGCCGCGAGGAGGCCGGACCATGCTCCACTTCGACCATCTGAGGATTCCCGTCACGGACCTGGATCGTTCTCGCCGCTGGTACGTCGACACCCTCGGTCTCGCTGTGGAGTTCGAGGTCCCGGACCGCCAGACGGTGGCCCTCCAGGACGGCCACGACTTCACGATCTTCCTCCAGAAGGTAGCCGACTCCGTCATACCGAATGGATGCGCGCTCTGGTTTCAGGTGCTCGACGTCGACGCCACCGTTGCCGAGTGGCAACGGCGCGGCGTCGTCTTCGCCCACGAGCCCCGCAAGTCGTACTGGGGGTACGGTGCCGAGCTGCAGGATCCTGACGGCTATCTGATCCGGCTGTGGGATGAGCGCTCCATGAAGGAGCGCTGAGCGCGCGCGATCTAGAGACCGAGGGCGTCGGCCACGAGGCGGCGCAGCTCGCGGCGGAGCCGGTCGCGCGTGGCGCGATGGGCCGGCCGTCTCGCCAGATTGGTGATCTCATAGGGATCGCGGTCGAGGTCGTACAGCTCGTCGAGCTCGCCGTCCCGCGCGCGGTTGACCCAGCGGATGTACTTGTGGCGATCCGTGCGCACCGCCTTGTAAGTCATGCCCACGAGCCACGGCATGGCGTTCTCCGCCCAGTACTCGATGAGGAACGACTTGCGCCAGCCCGCTCGATGGCCGGCGAAGAGGGGAAGGAGCGAGCGCCCCTGGATCTGCGGGCCCGGTCGGCCGCCCGCGAGGTGGAGCAGGGTGGGCGCGAGGTCCTGCAGGATGACGAGCTCCTTGAGGCGCGTCCCCGCCTTGATGCGGCGCGGATAGCGGATCACGAGCGGCGAGCGGATGCCTTCCTCGTAGGCGAAGCGCCGATCGGGCCCGAGGCCATGCTCGCCGAAGAAGTAACCATTGTCGCCGAGGAAGAGGATGATCGTGTCGTCGAGCGTGCCCGAGCGCTCGAGCGCGTCGAAGAGCATGCCGACGCCTTCGTCCACCGCGGCCATCATGCACGC
>DATGCY010000200.1:0-4419 GCA_035311385.1 Candidatus Methylomirabilota bacterium | reverse complement strand
TCAACCAGCGAGACGAGACGGTGCAGGAGGGCAAGCTCACGCTCCTCGTCGCGCGGCGGCCTGTCGCATGAGCGGCGCCCCGCCGCGGGTGCTGATCCTCACCGCTTCGTACGGCTCCGGCCACACCCGCGCCGCCGGCATTCTCGCCGAGGAGTTCCGACGCGCGGGCGCCGTCCCCACCGTGGTAGATCACTTCCGCGATCTCGTGCACCCTGCCTTCGACCGCTGGAGCCGCGCGCTCTACTACGAGCTGCTGCGCCGCGCCCCTGCGGTGTGGGGAGGAGCCTACTGGCTGGGCGACCGCATCCACGTGGGCTCGCCGCTCCTGCTCGGCTTCAACCACCTGGGCGCGGACAACCTGCGGAGCATGCTGCGGGCGGAGCGCTTCGACCAAGTCGTGTCAGTGCAGCCAACCCCCGCGGGGGCGCTGTCCTATCTGCGCTCGCGCGGCGAGGCGATCCCGCCCCACACCACCGTCTTCACCGACTTCGTGGCGCATACTCAGTGGATCCATCCTCACGTGGACCGGTACTGCGTCCCTGCGGAGGAGATCTCCCACGAGCTGACGGCGCGGGGGCTGCCTCGGGAGAACGTGGTGGTCACGGGTATTCCCGTGGCCCCGGAATTCCTCGAGCAGCCCGAACGCGCCGCCGCCCGCCTTTCCCTTGGCCTCTCGCCTCGCCTGCCCGTGCTCCTGTTCATGGACGGGGCGGGGGGTGGATTTGGCCGCCTCGAGGAAGCGGCGCGCGCCGTGCTCGCCATGGAGCAGCCCGCCTTCCAGGCTGTGTTCGTGGTCGGCCACAGCCGCGCTCTCGAGGCCCGGCTCCGCCGTCTGGCCAGTGGCCACGAGCGGCGAGTGAAGGTCTTCGGCTTCGTGGATCACGTGCGCACCATGATGGCGGCAGCCGATATTCTTGTGACGAAGGCGGGCGGCCTCACCCTCGCCGAGGCCCTCGCCGCCGAACTGCCGGTGATCTGCTTCGGCTCGCTCCCCGGTCAGGAGCAGCGCAACGAGCGGTTCGCGGCCATGACGGGCGTCGGTCTCGTCGCGGGCTCGGGGGCGCAGCTCCAACGGGTGATCGTGGCCACCCTCCGCGACCCTGGACTCCTCAAGAGCATCCGCGACCGCATCCGGCTCTACCGCCGCGTGCACGCGGCCGAGGAGATCGTGGGCCTCGTCCTCGGCGACGGAAGCCTGGCGCGCGAACGGGCGTCGTGACCCCGGCGGCGCTCCTCGCCGCCCCCGCGCTGGGGGCGACATACACCTGGGGTTCGCACGCGCTCACCCTCGGTTGTCGTTGGCGCGGCGAGCGCGCGGGCCGAAACATCGCCCTCACGATGACCTCGACGACGCGGACGGCGTGCCGGGAGCGGGAGCACGCCTCGGGGAGGCGCTTCCCGCCATGATCGAGAGCCTGTGGAGCGACGGCTATGCTCTGGCTCCGCCCCGCGACGTGCTGTAAGATTCGAAACCGCGACACCACCAGCGCCGTCACGACAAGGGAGTCCAGTCATGGCCACCGATGCCCGCCACAAGAGCCGTGTTCTCCTCGAGGGTCCCGACCGCGCGCCCGCCCGCGCCATGATGAAGGCCGTCGGCTTCACCGACGAGGACCTCGCGCGCCCGCAGATCGGTGTCGCCCACAGCTGGATCGGGACCATGCCCTGCAACTGGAACCACCGGAAGCTCGCCGAGAAGGTAATGCAGGGCATCCGGGCCGCCGGGGGCACTCCCATCGAGGTCAACACGATCTCCATTACCGACGGCATCACCATGGGCACGGAGGGGATGAAGGGCTCGCTCATCAGCCGCGAGGTCGTGGCAGACTCGGTGGAGCTGGTGGCGCGCAGCCACATGTTCGACGGCCTTGTCACCATCTCCGGCTGCGACAAGACCATCCCGGCCATGACCATGGTGCTGGGACGTCTCGACATCCCCGGCCTCATGCTGTACTGCGGCTCCATCATGTTCGGGCGCTGCGCGGGCACCCAGGGCCTCTTCGCCAATCGCAACCTGACCATCCAGGACGTGTTCGAGGCTCTCGGCGCCTACAACGCCGGCAAGATCTCCCTCGAGGAGTTCAAGGACGTCGAGGACCACGCGTGCCCGGGGGCGGGCGCCTGCGGCGGCCAGTTCACCGCCAACACCATGGCCACCGCCTACGAGATGCTGGGCATGTCTCCCATGGGCTGGAACGGCATTCCCGCCACCGATCCCCGCAAGGAGGAGGTCGCGTTCGAGAGCGGCAAGCTCGTCATGCAGCTCGTGCGGAAGGGCATTACGCCACGCTCGCTGGTGACACGCCGGAGCTTCGAGAACGCGATCACCGGCGTCCTTGCCACGGGCGGCTCGACGAACGCCGTGCTGCACCTGCCGGCCACCGCGAAGGACTTCGGGCTCAAGCTCTCCATCGATGATTTCGACCGCCTGTCGAAGAAGACGCCCGTGGTCGCCGACCTGAAGCCGTGGGGCACCTACACGGCGCCCGAGATGCACGAGGCGGGCGGCATGGCCGTGGTGGGCAAGCGTCTGGTGGAGGCGGGGCTGATCCACGGGGGCGAGAAGACGGTGACGGGACGCACCATCGGCGAGGAGATCGCCGCCGCCACCGAGCCTCCGGGCCAGGAGGTGATCAAGCCTCTCAAGCAGGCCCTCAAACCCACGGGCGGCATCGTCATCCTGCGCGGCAACCTCGCCCCCGGCGGCTGCGTGATCAAGCTCTCCGGCCAGAGCAAGTCCGAGCATCGCGGCCCCGCGCGCGTGTTCGAGCGCGAGGAAGGCGCCTTCAAGGCGGTCAAGGAAGGCAAGATCAAGCCCAACGACGTCATCGTCATTCGCTACGAGGGACCGAAGGGCGGGCCGGGCATGCGCGAGATGCTCCACGTCACCGGCGCGCTCCAGGGCGCGGGCCTGGGCGATACCGTGGCCCTCATGACCGACGGGCGCTTCTCCGGGGCGAGCCACGGTTTCGTGATGGCGCACATCGTGCCCGAGGCGGCGGAGCGCGGACCCATCGCCGCCGTGAAGAGCGGCGACATGATTCACATCGACGTGAAGAAGCGGCGGGTCGATGTCGAGATCTCGGGGGCGGAGATGAAGAAGCGTCTTGCCAAGTGGAAGGCGCCCAAGCCGCGCTATACGAGCGGTGTATTTCACAAGTACGCCATCACCGTGTCCAACGCCTCCGAGGGCGCCGTCACCGGCTGAGGCGAGCGCCCGCGCGCCGCGGGAGACCGCCGTCGATCGTCCCATGGCGCTCCTCTCCGATCTGGTCACCCTCCGCGCGCAGGTCGCCGGTCGCTCTGGCCGCCTCGAGAAGCGACGCCTCGTCGCGGACTATCTCCGCGGACTCTCGCCCGATGACCTGATTCGAGCCGTCACGTATCTGAGCGGCCGCGCGTTCCCCGCCTCGGATGCGCGGGTGCTGAACGTCCGTGGCCTTCCCGCTTCTTCCGGCGCCGCCTCGGCCACGCTCACCCTCGCCGACGTGGCGGCGGCCTTCGGCGCCGTGGCAGACGCGAGCGGGCCGGGATCGCGACGTCTCCGTGAGGAGCGGCTCCGGGAGCTGGCGGAGCGGGCCACGGAGGCGGAACGCGAGCTTCTCCAGCGCGTCATCTACGGCGAGATGCGCATGGGTTTCTCCGAGGGCCTCGTCCTCGAAGCGATCGCCGAGGCGGCGGGGGCCGTCCCGTCCGCGGTCCGCCGCGCCGCCCTCGTCACCGGTGATCTCACCACCGTGGCGAGCCTCGCGCTGCACGGCGGCGCGGAGACTCTCGCCGCCGCCGAGCCGCGAGTGTTCGTACCGCTCCTCCCCATGCTCGCCGAGGTGGCGGACGGCGTGGCGGAGGCGCTCGAAGCGCACGGCGGCTCCTCCGCTCTCGAGTACAAGTACGACGGGGCGCGCATCCAACTCCATGGCGACGGCGAGCGCGTGGGCATCTGGAGCCGGCGGCTCTCCGATGTGACGCCGAGCTTGCCCGACATCGTGGAGATCGCCCGCCGTGACCTGCGTGGCACGCCCTTCATCCTGGACGGCGAGGTGGTGGCGCTCGATGGGGCCGGGCGCCCGCTGCCCTTCCAGGAGCTGATGCGGCGGTTCCGGAGGAAGCGCGGTGTGGAGGCGGCCGCGGGCGAGCTGCCCCTCGCCCTGCATCTCTTCGACTGCCTCATGGTCGAAGGCCGCTCGCTCCTCGACGAGCCTTCCACGGCGCGGTGGGAGTCGCTCAGCCGCGTGTCGGGCGGGCGATGGCTCGCCGAGCGCCGGGTCGTGTCCTCGGTCGACGACGGCGAGGCCTTCATGGCCGCCTCGCTCGCCGCGGGTCACGAAGGCGTCATCGCCAAGGATCTCCGAAGCACGTACGAGCCGGGGGGACGAGGGAAGCGCTGGTTCAAGCTCAAGGCCGCCCTCACCGTGGATT
>DATGCY010000199.1:0-11541 GCA_035311385.1 Candidatus Methylomirabilota bacterium | reverse complement strand
GCCGCGCGCATCGCGCGCCTCACCCGCTCCTCCGTGCTCGACACGCTCAACGAGGAGTTCGTCCTGACCGCGCGGGCCAAGGGCCTCGCGGAGTGGATCGTGATCGGCAAGCACACCCTCAAGAACTCGGCTATTCCCATCGTCACCCTGGCCGGCCTCGAGACGGGGCAGCTCCTGGGGGGCGCCGTCATCACGGAGACGATCTTCGCCTGGCCCGGCCTCGGCCGGCTCACCGTGCAGGCGCTCCTCAATCGCGACTTCCCCGTCGTCCTCGCCGCGGTGTTCGTCATCTCCGTCACCTACACCCTGATCAACCTCATCGTCGATCTCCTCTACGGCTGGCTCGATCCGCGCACCCGCCGCGAGGCGGTGGCGTGACGGCGGGGACCCTCCGGCGCAACGGGCTCGGCTTCCTCGGGCTCGCCCTCGCCGCCTTCGCCCTGATCGCCGCGGTGGCCGCGCCCGTGCTGGCGCCCCACGACCCTGTGAAGGGCGATTTCTCCCAGGGCCTCAAGCCCCCCGGCACCCCGGGACACTTGCTGGGCACGGACCAGCTCGGACGCGACACCCTGTCGCGCGTGCTGTACGGCGCGCGGGTAGCCCTGTTCATCGGCCTCTGCACCGTGCTCCTCACCGCCCTCGTGGGCGGTCTCCTTGGTCTCCTCGCCGGCTTCTTCGGGGGCTGGCCGGGCAACGCGCTCATGCGCCTGTGCGACGTGCAGCTCTCGTTCCCCTTCATCCTCCTCGCCCTGACCATCAACGCCATCGTGGGTCTGGGCCTGCGAAACATCATCGTGAGCCTGGCGGCGGCGGGCTGGGTCGTCTATGCTCGAGTGGTGCGGGGCGAGGTCCTCTCCGTCAAGCAGCGAGACTACGTGCAGGCGGCGGCCGCGCTCGGCACGGGACGATCACGCATTCTCTTCCGCCACGTGCTGCCCAACGTGGCGCCCTCCATCATCATTGTGGCCAGCCTCCAGTTCTCGCAGTTCATCGTGGCGGAAGCGGCCATCTCCTTCCTCGGCTTCGGCGTGCAGCCGCCTACTCCCGCGTGGGGCAGCATGCTCTCGGAGAGCCGCGACTTCCTCTACGTGGCGTGGTGGCTCGCCGCCTTCCCCGGCGCCGCCCTCGCCCTCACGGCCCTCGGCGTGAACCTGGTGGGGGACTGGCTGCGCGACATCCTTGATCCCAAGTTCCGGGTCTAGCATGGCCGAGGGCATTACCATCCGCCGTGCCCGCCTCGACGAGGTCGACCAGATCCTCGCCGTCTGGCGGGAGGCCGAGGCGACCGCGAGCGTCACCGACGATCGCGACGGGGTGTGGAGGCTCCTCGAGACACCCCACGCGATGGTCTTGGTCGCCGAGGCGGACGGGCGCATCGCGGGTACGGTCATTGGCGCGTGGGACGGCTGGCGGGGTAATATCTATCGTTTGGCGGTGGCTCCCGGTTTTCGGCGACGGGGCCTCGCCCGGTCGCTGGTCGCGGAGGCTGATCGATCGCTCGCTCGCCTGGGCGCCTGCCGCATCACGGCCCTGGTCGACGGCGACCATCCCTGGGCGATGGACTTCTGGAATACGCTGGCCGCGTCAGGCTACCGGCACGACGAGTTCATGTGTCGATACGTCAAGACACTCTAGGCATGAGGAGGAAGGGTTGATGCGATCGTTGAAAGCTTTCACGGTGCTCGCGGTGGTCTTGGCCCTGGCGCTTCCCGCCGTCGCCCAGGATCGCTCCAAAACGGAGGAAGTGGTCGTCGCCTTCGCCGCCGAGCCGCGGACACTGCTGCCCAACACCATCGTGGACTGGACCACCAACAACATGGTCGAGCACATGTACGACCGGCTGGTGGACCGGGATCCCAAGACCTACAAGCCCATTCCCATGTTGGCCACCTCCTGGAAGGTGGTGGACAACACCACCTGGGAGTTCGCGCTACGCACCGGCGTCAAGTTCCACAACGGAGAGGCCTTCGACGCCCAGAGCGTCAAGGCGACCATGGACTACCTGAAAGATCCCGCCAACAAGACGCACTACGCGCCGCTCTGGGCGGCCGTCAAAGAGGTCCAGATCGTGGATCCGCACACGGTGCGTTTCATCACCGAGAAGCCGTGGCCGGGGCTCATCGACCGCATCTCTCTCGGCAACGCCATCCTCCCCATGCCGCCGAAGGCGCTCAAGGAGCAAGGCGTCCAGGCCTTGCTCGCCAAGCCGATCGGCACCGGGCCCTTCAAGTTCGGCGAGTGGGTGCGCGACGAGAAGCTCGTGGTGGTACGCAACGACGACTACTGGAAGGGCAAAGCGGAGATCAAGAAGGTGACTTTCCGTTTCATCCCGGAATTCAGCACGCGACTGGCCGCGCTCATGGCGGGCGAGATCGACATCATGAAGGACGTGCCCCCCCACGCCGTGGATCTCGTGGACCGGAGCGGCAAGGCCACCGTGCGCTCGACCGTCTCTTCACGCATCAACTATCTCGCCCTCGTCAACCTGAAGCCCGGGCCCATGCAAGACATCCGCGTGCGCCAGGCCATCGCGCAGGCCATCAACGTGGACGAGCTGATCTCGCAGGTGCTGCGCGGCCGCGCCTCCAAGATGTGTGGACCGCTCTCCCCCATCAACGTGGACTACTCGCCCAAGGTTCAGTGCCTCAAGTACGACGTGAAGCACGCCCAGAACCTCCTCCAGGCCGCCAATATCGATCCCGCCAAGCTCACCCTCACCCTCGACACGCCCTCGGGCCGTTACCCGCTCGACAAGGACATCTCGCAGGCCATCGCCGCCCAGCTCGGGCGCCTCGGCATCACCGTCAACGTGGTGGTCAACGAGTGGGGCACGCACCTCGACAAGATCAAGAATCGGAAGACGGGCGATATGTTCTTCCTGGGCTGGGGGCCGGCCCTCGACGCCCAGAACACCATCGAGCAACTCTTCCAGGGCTCCATGACCTACTCCTCCTACGGCGGCAACAAGGCGCTGGAGGACAAGATTGCCACCGCCGTCACCATCGTGGATCCCAAGAAGCGCCTGGAAGCGTGGGCGGAGATCCAGCAGATGGTGGTCAACGAGGTGCCCTGGGTCTTCCTGTGGCAGCAGCACGATCTCTATGGGGTGGCGAACTGGATCGACTGGTCGCCGCGCGCCGACGAGAAGGTGTGGATGTACGAAGCCAAGATCGCCAAGCGCTGAGGAGACGGCCATCACCCTCACGGTCCTGACCAACGCCTTCCTCATCGACTGCGCGGGCCCAGAGCCCGTGGAAGGCGCCGCGGTGGTGCTGGAGGGCGAGCGCATCAAGGACGTGATCCCCTCGGGCAAGGTCGGCCCGCTCCGCGGCCACGTGGAGACGCTCGATCTCAAGGGGCGCACGCTCATGCCCGGCCTCACCGACGCCCACGTGCACATGTGCGCGGTGGAGGGCAACACCGCGGAGCAGCATCGCCACCATCCGCCCAGCCTCATCGCGGCCAAGACGCTCCGGCGCATCGAGCAGGCCCTCCAGCAGGGCTTCACTACCGTGCGGGATGCGGGGGGAGCCGACTATGGCTTCCGAGAGGCGGTGGCAAGCGGTCTCTACCCGGGACCGCGCCTGCTCGTCTCCGGGCGTGCCCTCTCCCAGACGGGCGGCCACGGCGACAAGCGTCGGCGCGCCGAGTGGATCGAGCCCGTCGACTGCTGCTTGGGTATGGTCGGGGTGATCGCCGATGGGCCCGACGAGGTGCGCAAGGCGGCGCGCGAGCAGCTCCGCCACGACGTGGACCAGATCAAGATCATGGCCTCGGGGGGCGCCATGTCCCCCTCCGACGAGCTCGACACCACGCAGTACACGGTGGACGAGATGGGCGCCGCGGTGGAAGAGGCGCGCGCCGTGGGGAAGTACGTCCTCGCGCACGCCTACTCGGGTTCGGCCATCCGCGCCGCGTTGCAGGCGGGGGTGCGCTGCATCGAGCACGGCAACCTGCTCGACGAGGCGGGGGCGCGCGAGATCAGGAAGGCCGGCGCCTATCTGGTGCCGACCATGGTCACCTACGAGGCCATCTGGGGCGAGGGCAAGACCCACGGGGTGAGCGAGCATCAGCTCCAGAAGATCAACGCGGCACGCGAGCTCTCCGTGGAGGGGCTGACCCAAGCCTACCGGGCCGGCTGCAAGATCGGCTCGGGCTCCGATCTCCTCGGCGACATGCAGGCCCAACGCACCGTCGAGCTCGAGCTGAAGGCCCAGGTCATGAAGCCCATGGAGGTGCTGCTCTCTGCCACCCGCGTCAACGCGGAGATCTTCCGCATGGAGGATCGGATCGGCTCCGTGGAACCAGGAAAGTACGCGGACCTCCTCGTAGTGAAGGGCAATCCCCTCCAGGATCTCCGCGTCTTCCAGAACCAGGACAACCTGCACCTGATCATGAAGGGCGGTCGCGCGTACAAGCAGACGTTGTGAGGGCCGCCGTCGCTCGACGACTGGCCATCCTGATCTGGGCGCCTCCAACTCCGTCATGGTCAAGTTCGTGTTGGGGGAGGTCTCCCCGCTCACCCTGACCTGGCTCCGCTTCCACCGGTATCGTCATCGCGTCCAGCGTCTACCTGCTGAATCGGACGTGAGCGGCGCTTTTACCGGGTGGTCTCGGGCGGCGGCATGCCGATTTGACGAATCATGTCCAGCAGGCGCGCATGCGTCTCGGCGTCGGCGGCTGCCACGAGTCCCGTGGCCCCACCGCTCCACACCTGGCCATGAAGATCGGTCAGCGTGCAGCCGGCGACCTGGCACAGGGCGAGCCCCGCTGCGAAATGGACGTTCCTCCGCATGTCGCCATCCGTCACGTAGGCGGCCCGGCGGCCCGCTGCGACCCAGGCGAGAGCGAGTGACGTCGAGACGACGCGAGGACGAAAGCGGAGCGCGAACTCGGGCAGCGCGGCCAGCGCCGTCGTCCGCAAGCTCGGCGCGCTGGGAAAGGGAGGGTCGAAGTTCAGCTCTACCAGCCGCGAGCTTGCGTCGGGCGCCAGTGGCGCATCGTGGCCGCTCGCCCGCCTCCACGCCGCCGCGCCGTCGCTCCAGAAGATCTCGTCGCCGAACGGGTCGGCGACGGCAGCCGCGGTGAGCCGGCCCACGGCCTCGAGGACCACGTTCACCGCGACCATACGCACGCCAAAGGCGTAGTTGTGGGTGCCGCAAAGTGGATCGATGAGCCAGATGCGTCCGCCGTCCCCCGGTCCAGTCTGTCCCGTCTCCTCGCCGAGGATGGCGTCGCCCGGGCGCTCGCGGCACACGAGCGCTACCATCGCCCGCTCCGCCTCCACGTCGGCGCTGGTGGCGAAATCGCCGCCACCCTTCTCCACGCGTTGGAGGGCGGAACCGAAGCGCTGACGCACCACCGCTGCGCCCGCTTCGGCGGCGGCGAGGGCCACGTCGACATCGCGCGTGAGGGACACGCCTCGACCTAGGAGGCGGCGCGAGCGAGGAGGTAACAGCGCCGGCTCGGGAACTCGGCGCCCGGGTAGGGCTCCCGCTCCACCTGCTCGATCACGACGAGGCCGGTAGCCCGCAGCGCGTCGATGACATCGGCGGGAACGTAAAACCGAAAGTCGAGGTTCACCGGCTCGCCGAAGAGCTCGTCCACGTGCACCACGTCACGACCTATGTGGAAGGCGACGAGAATCAGCCCGCCCGGCATCAGCACCCGCCTCAGCTCGGCCATGATGGCGGGGAGCTCGTCCGGCGCGAGGTGGACGATCGAATAGAAGGCGATCACGCCAACGAAACTCGCATCGGGCAGGCTCAGCTTCCGCATGTCGCCCACCTTGAACTCCAGCTCGGGATTGAGCCGCCTTGCCTCTTCGATCATCTGCGGCGACAGGTCGATGCCGATCATGGTCACGCCCTGGTCGTGCAGGTATCGCGCGACATGGCCGGGACCGCAGCCGAGGTCGGCCACGAGGCCGCGACCCCGCACCTCTTCGGCGAACCGATTGAGGAGATGGCGGTCGAGCGGCTTGCCGGAGAGCTCCGAGGCAAGATGGGCGGCGTAGGTGCGGGCCACGGAATCGTAGCTCTCACGAATGCTCATGGCCATCGGCTCACCACACGAAGGGCACCAGGCGATGTCGGACCCGCGTCTCGTAGTCGGCATAGCCGGGGAGCTGGGCGGCGAGGAAGCGCTCCTCATCGAGGAGCCGCCAGATCAGAAGCGGCAGCATGGCGACGATGGGGACGAGGCCCCAGTACGAGCCGAGGGCAAGCGGGGTGCCGATCAGGTACAGCAACGCGCTGGCGTACATGGGATGCCGAACCATAGCGTACGGCCCGGTCGAGATCACGCGCTGGTGCTCCACGATCTGAATGGTCGCCGATGTGAAGGTGTTCTCTCGGTAGACGCGGACAATGAGCAGAAACCCGATCAGCACGAGCGCATCGCCGACCATGACGCCTACCGGCGGCACGGCGCTCCATCCCCAGCGGCGGTCCAGAGCCGGCACGATGAGGAGCGCGATGAAGCCGACTGACGTGCCGAGCATGATGAGCTTCTGCGCGGGTCGCTTCTCTGCGGTCGGGCCCGCCCGCATTCGGCGCTCGAGCAGCGCGGGGTCGTGCCTCATGAGCGACAGCGTGGTGAAGACGGACACGCCGAAGAAGAGCAGGAGGTACACCCACGCCTGCCAGTAGTAGACGGTCCCCGCGGGTACGAAGAGCAGCAGGGCCATCACCGCCGCGAGCAAGGCCAGGGCGAGCCCCGCCCGCCTCTTCAGGCTCTTCATGGTGCCCTCTGTCCGCCACGAGATGTGGCGCGCCGCGATCGTCCCTGCGCCCGACGCTCTGCCCTCTCTTGATCGTACCCCCTAGTCGCCGCTACAAGCGGCCGCGCTATGCGCGGTGCGACTCGGGAGCGAAGCGGGCAAAGAGGAGCGCGGTGCCCGTCAGCAGCAGCGCCGTGCCCGCCAGGGTCACGTTCGCTCCCGCCAGATCGGCGGCGAGGCCCAAGGCGATCGGCCCTACGACGTAGCCGAGATCGGCGAGCATACGAAACGCGCTCATGGCCGCCGCGTTCATCCCCGACGGCGCCACGTCGGCGGCGTAGGCGGCGGGGGCGGCCCCGCCCACTCCCGAGGCGATGCTCCACATGACGCAGCCGGCGAGGAACCACGCGTACGACGAGGCGAGGAGAAAGAGCAAAAGAGACAGGCCGGCGAGGATGGTCGCGGGCACGATGACGAACTTGCGGCCGTAGCGGTCCACGAGCACCCCGGAGGGATAGATCACCACGAGTCCCACCACGCTGGCCAGGGCGAGCCCGAGTCCGATGCGATCCGCGCTGAGGGCCAGCCGATCGTTGGCGAGCACGGGAATGACATTGAAGAGGCCGCCCGTGCGCGCCACCGCATTCATGAAGCTCACCAGGCTCACCAACATGAAGCCGGCGTGGCCAATGAGAATGCGGACCTGGCCGCCGAAGGCTGGCACTGATGCCGTGCCGGCGACGGCGGGGATCCGCAGTGATCTCGTCTCCGGGATGAAGACCCAGGCGAGCAGGGCCGCGACGACTCCGGCCACGGCATAGGCGAGAAACGGCGCCCTGAGCCCATAGTGCTCGGCCATGAAACCGCCCGGGAGCGGACCGATGCTCACGGCAAACAGGAACACGCCTTGGTACACGGCCATGGTGCGCCCCCGGCGCTCAGGGGTGGTGATATCCGCGAGAACGATCTGCCCGGAGATCAGGACGAGGGCGGCGCCCGCGCCCGCTACGAAGCGGCCGACCACGAGCACGGCGAAGGTGGGCGAATAGGCGCAGAGGAGATTGCCGGCGGCCGTGACCAGGCCGCCGATCGCGAGAGCCGGCCGTCGACCCCAGGCGTCGGCGAGGTTGCCCACGGGCATGGCCACGAGAAAGCGCGCCAGCCCATAGCATGCAATGGCCACCCCGATGGCAGACTGCGACACGCTGAAGGAGCGGGCGTAGAGCGCGAGCACCGGCACGATCCCACCGAAGCCGAGCTGATTGACGGCGATCAACGCACACATCCAGACGAGGATGTGATCGGAGCGGGAACGCGGCATCGCGGCTACCGAGCCGAGCTCGAACGATGCCGGAGCATGGGGAAACAGTAACACCGGTTCGCGTGCTCCGAAGCACGGCCGATGGCTCGAGACCTGTGTCACCGGCGGGCAGCCTCAACTGCGCATCCGATGGTCATGGCTTGAAAATCGTGCGTACGGGAACCGCGCACATATTGTGCTGACAAAAACCGTTCACAGGTTCCGAGTCGTCACTGTTATGACGGCGAACTGTCAGCACTATGCGGGACACATTGTGGTCAGGCGCAACGACCGGAACCAGCGTCGCCGAATCGCCCGCTTAGACACGATCGAGCAGATCGCGTCGATGGCACAAACGATGCTGAATCCACTCATCCGACGACGTCGTGGACGATCGAGGAGCGCTGAAGCTCGATAACTCCTGTCGTCCTCACTTCCATCGGCGTTCCCAGTGAACGAAATCATCTCGTGCAAAAGGGGGCCGTTTGACCTCGACCATGCGTCATCGATTCGTGCACTGTCATCGAGAACTCGTCATTGGCCGTGCCGCCATCATCGTCACCGTCCTTGCCTCCCTCCTCGCCGTCGGCGGAATAGCCCGCTCCGTTCTCCAGGCCGCAGGGTTGCACCGGTGGGGCGCGTCGTTGGGCCAATCGCTGTTCCTCGCCCTCGTCAGCTTTCTCATCTACGGCGGACTCGTATACCAGCTGGCCCGCTTGGGCCATCTCCATCGTCTGATGCATCATCGCCCCGCGGGTGCGCGAGAGCTCCAGCGCTTCTTTCATAGCAAGCATGCTCCGTCGGTGACCGTCCTCGTTCCCTCCTACCGGGAGGATCCCGAGGTCGTGCGGCGGACGCTCCTGTCCGCGGCGCTCCAGGACTATCCGAAGCGCCGTGTCGTGCTCCTCGTCGACGACCCCCCTACGCCGCGTCGATTGGCGGACATCGGGCTGCTCGCGGCCGCGCGGAGCCTCCCGGAGGAGATCGAGGAATCGCTGCGGAAGCCCGCCGAGCACTTCACCGACGCGCTGGGCCGGCTCGCCGCGCGGGTGGCCCGTGACTCCCTCGACAGGCGGGCGGAGATCGCCGGCCTTGCTCAGCTCTACCGCGACGCTGCGACCTGGTTCGAGGAGCAGGAGATGGGCTACCCCGTCGCCGATCACGCCGATGAGCTCTTCGTCGACCTGACTTTCCGGCAGCCGGCCCAACGGTTTCGCGAAAGAGCTGAGCGTCTCGACGAGGGAGCCTTCGGTTCCGGATGGCCTCGCCCGCAGGATCTGCTGGAGGAGTACGAGCGGTTGGCGAACAGATTCCGAGCCGAGGTGAGCAGTTTCGAGCGCAAGCGGTTCGTGAGTCTCTCCCACGAGCCGAACAAAGCGATGAACCTCAACAGCTACCTCGGGCTGATCGGGCGCGATTGGCGCTTCGTCGGGCCGCCCGGCGAACGGCTCCTGGAATCCTGCGATCGAGTGAGCGCGGACCTGTGTATACCCGACGCAGACTACATCCTGATGCTCGACGCTGATAGCATCGTCGCTCCCGAGTACACCCTGCGCCTGGCCCACTTCCTTTCCGAGCCGGGGAACGAGCGCATCGCCGTGGTCCAAACGCCCTACAGCGCGTTCCCCGGGGCGCCCGGAATGCTCGAGCGGATTGCCGGCGCCACCACAGACATCCAGTACATCATCCACCAGGGCTTCACCGCCTACGGCGCCACCTTCTGGGTGGGCGCCAACGCGCTTGCCCGCCGGGCCGCCCTCGAAGACATCGCGGAGGTCGACACGGAGCGCGGCTATGCGATCCGTCGATTCATCCAGGACCGCACCGTTATCGAGGATACGGAATCGACCGTCGATCTCGTCGCGCGCGGATGGCAGCTCCACAACTATCCCGAACGCCTGGCCTTCAGTGCCACCCCGCCGGACTTCGGCTCCCTGCTCATCCAACGGCGGCGCTGGGCGAATGGTGGCCTCCTCATCCTGCCCAAGCTGATCGGCTACCTCGTGCGCCGGCGGGGCCTGTCCTCGGCGTGCCGAGAGGCGTTCATGCGGTGTCACTATCTCGCCTCCCTCACCGTGGTCAACGCGGGCCTGCTCCTGCTCTTGACCCTGCCGTTCGACGATGCCGCGGGAGGGGTCTGGATGCCGCTCACCGCGCTCCCGTACTTCACGCTTTATGCTCGCGACCTGCGGTCCAGCGGCTATCGCCCGGCCGATGTGCTCCGGGTGTTCGCCCTCAATCTCATGCTGATTCCCGTGAACCTGGGGGGCGTCTTCCTCTCGATTCGACAGGCGTGGACCAAGGAAAAGAGTCCATTCGGTCGGACGCCGAAGGTCCAGGGCCGCACCGCGGCCCCGCCCCGCTACCTGATGGCGGAGGCCCTCATCCTGGGGATCTGGGTCCTGGGCACGGTCTACGAGTTCAGTCAGGGACGCGTCTGGCACGCTGGGCTTGCCCTTGCCAATGCGGCCTTTCTCGCCTATGCCGTCGTCCGTTTTATCGGGCTTCGCGAGTGCTGGACTGATTTCGCGATGGCCGTGCAGGACCGCGTGCCCGCTCTTCTCTCCGGGAGGGCTCGATCGACGGGATCGCTCGAGGCCGAGCAGACACTGGGATAGGGGTGAGCAACACGATCGGTGCCGGCCGCCAAACCGTCAACGCCGTGGGCGACGATCGGCCCAAAGGCACGACGCTGCTCGCGTCGCGCCGGCACATCGGGCGGTGCGAGCCACACCACGAAAGCCTCGGATCGATTGGGCTGGGACAGCCCCGGTCGCGGAGGCGCCTGATCATCATCGGGCTCCTCGCAACTCTCCTCGGTCCGTGCCCAGGCCGGGCAACGGCGCACACGGAACTGGCCGTGACCATCGACGATCTGCCGACCACGGGGGCGCTTCCTCCTGACACCACCCGAGTGTCGATCGTCGATCGGATGGTGGAGATCCTCCGGCGCCATGCCGTTCCGGCCGTGTATGGCTTTACCAACGCGGGCCAGCTCCGTGACAATCCCGCCTTCGAGAGCATCCTGCTCGCCTGGCGGAAGGGTGGGTTTCCCCTCGGCAACCACACCTTGTCCCACCTCGATCTCGACCGGGTGAGCACCAGCGAGTTCGTCGCCGACATCGAGCGGAACGAAGCGCTCCTCGAGCCCCTCGCTCCGCCAGGCGCAGCGAAATTCTTCCGCTATCCGTACCTGCACCTGGGCAATGACCCCGAGAAGCGAGCCGCCGTGCGGAGTTGGCTCGCGTCGCGAGGCTACCGCGTCGCGCCCGTGACCGTGTACGTCGAGCACTGGGAGTGGAGCAATGCCTACACGCGCTGCGTCGCCCAGAAAGACGCACCGGCCATCAGGTGGGTCAAAGAGACGTATCTGGAAGCGTCAAAGGCGCGCCTGGCCTGGGCCCGTGAGATCTCAGCACAACTCTTCAAGCGTCAGATGAAGCACATTCTCTTGCTTCATGCGGATGCCATCGATGCCGCGATTCTCGATGACCTCCTGAGCGCACATCAGGCGGCGGGC
>DATGCY010000198.1:0-3302 GCA_035311385.1 Candidatus Methylomirabilota bacterium | reverse complement strand
GCGGTCGAGCGGAATGTCGAGCTCCTCCCCCGCCATCTGCCGGAGCGCGATGCGCCCGCCCGTGCCGATGTCGACCTTGCCCGTGAAGAGCGTCACCGTGCCGTCGGCATGGACGGCGAGATACGAATCCACGAGATCGGGCGCCACCGGCTTGCCCAGGAAGCGGTCGGCGTTCGGCACGGTCTGGGCGAGGAGCCGCTGCGGACCCTCGAGCCCCAAGCCCACGATGAGGGCGCCGCCCGCCGCGATAAAGTCCCGGCGGGAGATCATCGCGTTCCTCCCGCGCCAGCGACCTTGAGCACGGCGCGGATCACGCGGGCGTGGCTGCCGCAGCGGCAGAGGTTGCCGGCGAGCGCCTCGCGCACCTGCTCCTCCGTCGGGCGTGGCGTGCTGGTCAAGAGCGCGCGGGCGGCCACCACGAGACCAGCCGTGCAGTAGCCACACTGCGCGGCTTGCTCCGCGATGAAGGCAGCCTGGAGCGGCTCGGGCTGCTCGGGGCTGCCCAGCCCCTCGATGGTGATCACGTCGCGGTTGCCCACGCTGCGGGCCGGCGTAATGCAAGAGCGGACGGCCCGCCCGCCCACGAGGACGCTGCACGCCCCGCATTGGGCGAGGCCGCAGCCGAAGTGAGTGCCGGTGAGGCCGAGGTCGTTGCGCAGCACGTAGAGGAGCGGGACGTCGGGATCGTCGGAGTCGATCTCGCGCGTGCGCCCGTTCACCCGGAGCGTGATCTTGGCCATGCCTGCGCTCAGCGCTTCTCGGCGGGAGTGGAGGTGGCCGGCCCCATGCCCCAGACCTGGATCACCGTCTCCTCGTCCTTGGCGCCGTCGTAGTGCACCTTGCCGCCGTAGTGGATCACGTAGCTCCCCGCGGGAGCGGGTACCGTGCTGTCCGGGTCGAACTTCTCGCCGGTGCCCATCCACCACGTGCCGGAGATGACCACGAAGAAGCGGTCGTTGGGATGGAAGTGCGGACGGCTCATGTTCCCAGGGAACCAGCGGATGCGCACCACGTAGGGCCCCGGCTTGCTCGGATCGCCGAACAGGACAGCCTGCTCATTGGTGCCGGCGGCGTTCTTCACCCACTTGATCTCCGAGGGCGAGATGAAGTCCACCGCGGAGCGGTCGAGCTCGGCGGCGGCCCGGCCGGGGAGGGCGGCGAGGACAATGGCGGCAACGGCCAGGATGGAAGGGCGCACGAGAGGAACTAGGTCGGCGTGACCTTCTGCCAGCTGGAGTCCGGGTTGAAGATCTTCATCTGCCGCGCCAGCGTCGCCGTGGCGGGCCCGAGGTCCTTCTGATAGACGACGCCGTCGTGATTGACGATGAAGGTCATCACGCCGGAGGCGCCGTACTGCGCGGGGAAGGCCACGAGTCCGAACCCTCCGATCATGTGCCCCTTCGCCAGGTAGTCGGTGGCTCCGCCCTCCGCCGCCGGCCCCTGTCCGGTCAAGATCCGGTAGTAGTAGCCGTGGTACGGGAGCGGTCCCTTCGCATCGGCTCTCCGGTAGCCCTCGGTTCTGGCTCTGGCCACGAGCGGTCCGAGCGGGCTTTCCGGCTCACCGGGCTTGGCCTCCCAGTAGAGTCCGTCGTGCTTGCCGGGTGTGCTGCCGAGGCGTTGAGCGTACTCGAGCACCTGCCCCTGCTTGCGTGCCTGCGCGTAGTATTCCCGCTGCGCATCGACGTAGGCGAGGCAGACCTGGATCGCCGCGAGCTCGTTCCGCCCGATTCGACGATTGAGGATCTCCTCCTTTCCCTCCGCGGTGTCGAAGCGCCAGCTCGTTCCGTCGGGTACGACAGGAACAGGGAAGGGATAGTCGTCGTTGCCCACGTACAGCACGATCCTTCCGCCGCCTGCCTCGAGGCGGTGGCGCTCGTCGTATTCGCGGAGGAAGGCCTCGCGGGCCCGGTTGTCGGCAACCTTGTCGCCGGAGGAGAGCAGAGGACCGCTGCCGGGGCCGAGCACCTCGCCCAGCTGCTTCTTGTCGTCCTTGCGGAGCGCGTCGATGAGAGCCTGCACGGCCTCCTCCGGCGTGCTGAAGTGCTTCTGCCCGGTCGCCGGCGTGGCCGCCCTGGTCGTGGCGCAGCTCATCACGAGGACGAGAGCAGCCAGGATCAGCGAGAGCCAGTCCCTTCTCGGCGTGGCGGTGACGACGGGCTCACGACGTGGATGGTGCATGCGTTCCTCCGCTGCCGTCCTGTCCATGCTCATCGCCGGCCACGTCCTCCACCGCCTCGGCCTCCGCCACCACCGCCACCACCGCCGCCGGCGCGCCCGCCGCCCCCTCCACCGCCTCCGCGTTGAACGCTGCTTCCTCCGCCGCCACCGCGCCCCGCGCTGGACGCGCCGAAGCTCTCACGACTCGATCGGCCGCGAGCGCTATCCATGGTGGTGGCACGTCCCTGGCCCACGCCGTCGAAGGCGCCGGGACCGCGCGCCGCCTGTCCACCACCGAACTGTCCTCCGCCGCCTCCGAGCTGGCTCGGCTGTCCGCGCCCGGCGCCCACCGCGCCCTGGGAAGCCCGGTTCCCGCCGAGCGTGCCTTGCTGCATCCCTCCGCGTCCCATCTCCTGGCGCCCCTCGGCCGCCCGTCCCCGGAAGGCCTCGCGCGACTGCACGTTGCCGGCTCCGGCCTTGTTGAAGCGCTGCTGTGTCGAGGCGTCGCGATACTGGGCGCCCTTACGGTGCTCGGGATTGTGCTGCCACTGCCCCTGACCCTGGCCGCGGCCACCCTGGCCGCGATTGCCCTGATACTGCTCGGCGCGCTTGTTCCCGATGTCTCCCGTATTCACGTTCTTCGTGTAGTTGTTGTAGTTGTTCACGTTGACGTCCACGTCACCGTGACCCCAGTTGCAGTTGCCCCAGAGCGCGCCGCCCACGGCCATTCCTACCCCGAACGAGAGAAGCGCGGTGCCGGCCACATATCCCGGAGGATAGTAGGCGTAGGGCGGGTACGCGGGATAGGGCCATGCACCATAGACCACGGTGGGGTTGTACGTCGGGACGTAGACGACCTGTGGATTGGCGGGTTGGATCGTGATGACCTGTGGGGGCGGCGCGGGCAGCTGCTGGACGGTGGGCGGCGGTTGCCCGGGAGCGGAGGGCTGCGGTGGCGGAATGGGAGCTTGTTGCGGGGGAGCGGGCTCAACCGTGACGATCTGCTCCGACGTGCTCTTGAGATTACCCGCGTCGTGTGCCTTGGCGCGCAGGCGCTGGATGGCGTCCATGACCCCCTTCTCCGAGCCGAGGAAGGCGTCGCCCAGGTTCTGCGTCCAATCGAGCTTCTCGTTCATCATGGTCAA
>DATGCY010000197.1:0-18777 GCA_035311385.1 Candidatus Methylomirabilota bacterium | reverse complement strand
GAGCACATCTTCGGCCCACCCTCACCGTGCCCTCTCCCTCACGGAGGGAGAGAGGGAAGGGCGGGGCACGTAGCGGCCGTGGGCGGAGCCCACGATCTTCCCGCGCTCATAGACGAGCTCTCCGCGCAGGAAGGTCGCAGTGACCTTGCCGGTGAGCTCTCGCCCCTCGAACGGCGTGTAGCCTTGGGCCGAGGGCGAGTCCGCCGCGTGAACCGTGAAGCTCTGGTCGGGATCGAGCAGCGCAAGATCCGCGTCGTAGCCCGGCGCCACGTCGCCCTTGGCAAGGAGGCCATAGCGCTGCGCCGGGTTCCACGAGCAGAGCTCGGCCATACGATGGAGGGGCAGCCCACGCCGCTTACCCTCGCTGAACACGCCGGAGAGGAGATACTCGGTGCCTCCGAAGCCCGACTTGGCGAGCCAAATGTCGTCGGGACGCTCGGCGGCGACCTTCACCTCCGTGGCGCAGCACGCATGATCGCTCACGATCCAGCTCACCTCACCCTTCAGCACCGATTGCCACAGGTGCTCTACGTCCTCGCGGGGCCGGATGGGAGGGTTGACCTTGGCGAGCGCGCCCGCGGCGGCGTTCGTGTCGAGGAGGAGATGCCCGACGGTGACCTCGCGGCGAAAGTCGATGTGCGGAAACACGTGCTGCATGCTCATAGCGGCTTCCATGGCCTTGCGTGACGAGAGGTGGAGGAGATTCACGTTGGGACAGGCCGCCTCGCTGGCGAGGTAGGCGGCGATCCACACCGCCAGGCCCTCCGAATGCGGCGGCCGCGCCGCACTGTAGGCGTGAAGCCCAGTCAGGCTCGAGTCCGCCTGGACGATGCGCGTGTAGGCATTGAGGATGTCTGCTAGCTCGCAGTGGAGGCTCACGCTGACCACGTCGCGCAGCTCGGGCCGGCGCTCGATGAGACGCGCCGCTCCGCGCAGGATGAACTCGAAGTGCGCCAGGTCATAGCTCTCGCCCTCGGGCAGCATGAGGAACCGCCGCTGAGCCGCGGGGTCGGCGGTGCCGTGGAGGCCATAGCCGCCGTAGAACATGAAGATCTTGAACGAGGGGACGCCGTGCTCGACGGCCAGCATCTCCATCTCGTCGATGTGGGCCCGCTCGATGGGCGCCACGTGATAGGCATAGTCGCACCAATACCGACCCTCGGACTGGCGCAGCACCTCGGGAAAGAAGTCGCAATAGGGGCCGCCACGGTTCAGGTAGTACTGGCCGGTACGGAAGTACGTGAGCATGGCGGTGACGCCGCCCATCAGCGCCGCCTTGCTCTCCGTGGCCGCGTCCTCGGCGAGCGGCGCGTAGATGCCCGCGTGGGTGTGAGCGTCGACCACGCCGGGGAAGCCGAGGAGGCCCCGGGCGTCGAAGACCTGCAGGGCATCGTTCGGGGAAATCTCACGCTCGATGCGGGCGAACCGTCCGTCGTTTACGCCGAGGTCCATCCGCTCGACGGCGGTCTGCCGCGGTCGCACGAGCCGGACGTTTTTGATGAGCAGGTCGAGGGGGCCTGTCGTCATGTCTCCTCGATCTCGATGGGGAACAGCTCGAGCGGATCGTCGACCACGACGAGGTGATGCACGTTGAACTCGAAGACCTCGCCCGCCTTGATGTCGGACGGGGAGAAGGGAAAGGCGAGGTTGCCCGCGATCGCCTTCCGTCCCGGATAGGTCACGTGGAGGCCCGCGGAGCGCGCCAGCGCGAGCACGGCCGCTGAGGTGTCGGGGTCGTCGGCAATGACCTCGATGATGAGACCCACCTCATGGGAGCGTATTTCCTTCACGGGCTCCAGCCGCCCCATGACGCCGTCGCGGCCGTAGACGTGGAAGATGAGGCGATAGCCATCGGGATAGGTCTCGGCTACGCGCTGGCGGATGTTCTCCAGATAGGCGTCGATCTGCGAAATGAGGACGGGGTCGCGCACCCCCGCGATAGCCAGCGTGCGGTAGCCGGCGCGCCGCACGCCCTCGAGCTTGAGGGTGTAAGCGGGAGCCTTGACCCAGCGCGTGCCGGTCACCCGAACCTGACGCGGGTTGATCTGCTCGAACACCGTCTGCGAGAGATCGATGGCGCCGCCGGGCAGATGGAGGAGGTACGGATCCGGCTTTTCATAGAGGGTGTGGGCGGCGACGGAGGCGACCGTGCACACCTTGTCGGGGTTGGGTGGCTCGACCACGAAGGCATCCTCTTCCATGAAGCCGAGGAGGCTGTCGGAGCCGTGGCGCGGATAGGCGGCGGCGCCCCCGCACTCGAGGATCTTGCCCATGTGGATGACGAGGCCGGTGTCGAAACCCGCGCGCATGGGCAGGGCGCCGATGGGCGCGGGATCGTAGGCGCGCCCCGCGATGACGACTTCCGCGCCCATGTCGAGCGCGCGCATGAAGGGCTCGTAGCCCATCTGCGCCACGATGCGCACGCTGCGATCGACCTCCGCGTGAGTCAACGGCGCGTCGAGGTCGAGAGGCGAGGTGCGTCCGCGCGCGATCTGCTGCTTCAGCCAGCCCTTGTCCACCTCGGCCCCGATCACCGCGGTGCGGAAGTGGTAGCCACGCTCGCGGCAGATCTCGCGGTACACCTCGAGCGTCCACTGAAGATGCGGGGTCCCGCCTCCCCCTCCCGCGGACCCGATGAGGACGGGCACGCGCCGCTCGCGGGCGGCGTCGAGGATCATGCCGAGGTCGCGCTTGAAGGCGCGCCGGTTCGTGAAGGGCACGCCGGCGCCGAGATAGTACGGCCCGGGGTCGGTGGAGCCCGCGTCCACTGCGATGGCGTCCGGGTTCCGCTTCATGCCTTCGACCATGGACCGGACGGGGATGCCGTAGCCCAGCATGCCTTCAGGAGCAAGGATGGTCATGCGCGTCGCGTTCATGTGTCCTCCCAGGCTACGGCGTGCTCCATTAGGGGCACGTGCTGCTGGGCGCCGTAAACGTCGCTCTCGCCGAGAGCGCCCGAGCCCAGCGGCCGCCGCATGGTGATTTTCACCGCATAGGCCGGATCAAACTCGATGATCTTCAGCACGTCTTCCGCCATGATGCCGTACAGCCCCGCGATGGTGACGCGGTCGAGAGCCTTCAGCGCTTTGAAGCGCTCGTAGGTCGCGCGATCGGGGAACACGATGTCGAGGGTAAGCAGGAAGGGGCCGGCGTTCTTGCTGGTGACGAAAGCCGCGATCTCGCCGATGGTCCGCCGCATGGAGGCACCATGGCACCATCAAGCCCGAGGCCTGTCAAGGCCGCGTCCGCCGGCTCTGGGCGTTAGACTCTCACCCTCGGAAGACTCGGCCGGTCTTGGGTCATGGGGAGGAGATCGTGGAGGCCTCGAAGGCGACGGTGCTCTCGCCAAGGAGGCTGATCGTGACTTGGGGATGCCTGATCGTGTCGATCTCAAACGCCGCCGCCAGATTTCCCGGCATTATCGATACGGCAAGGCAAGTCGTGCGACCCCTGCCGTCTATCGCGATCATGGCCGCCCGAGCACGCGTCGGGTCTGTGGTGATACCGACAGCGCGGAAGACTTCGTGATCGTCCATCGAGATGGACACAGTATGGCCGTGGAACCCGTCGCGCAGGACCAAGTGAACAGTGTGCGGCTGTCTTGCGCTCGGACCATTCTCAGCAGATTCCCTGGCCTCCATTCAATGGGCTCTACCTGACGTCAGAACAGAGCCGTTCCGGGCGTAAGTTTGCGGTAACAGAGGGCTTGTGTCCCTTAGGGCCAGCGAGGGCGGCAGCTGAGGCTTTGAGGCCTCCGAGTGGCTTATTCCGTAGTCATTCTGCGTGGATGCCATCGCTTCGTGGGTATCGCTGACGATTCTGTAGATGGGGAAGCCGTCGGGACCTGCGGACGCTGGGACCCGACTGGAAATCCTGTCCGACAACCTTAGGGGAGGAGAAAGCCATGGGTCGTCTGGGGAAGAGCAATACCAATACGAACACGAATACCAATACCAACACGGTCGTGGGTCCCCAGTCCGACGTCTGGACCGGCGTCCGCTACAACTCGCAGGAGTTCCCGAAACAGCTCAACCTCGGTGAGTTTCCCGCGGCTCTCCCGCTGAACCCGCCCGCCGACAAGCAGGTTGCCTACGACGCAGCCCAGGAAAAAGTCAACAAGGTTCGGTTTCGGAAGTACTGGGATGCCGAGCTGCGGGCATCTGTCTACCTGAATGAGTTCATCACGCGGAATCCCGATTGGTTGCCCCGTCTCGTTGGAACGCTCTCGGAGATGCATGGCCGGCTCCTCCAGCAGAAAGGTGAGGAGCTTCGCGCCGTGCTCAGCATGTCGGACGAGCGCGAGCCGCGCTTCGTGGAAATCATCGATCAGCACGAAGCCGAGGGAGTGGTCAAGTACTTCCTCGGCATGCTCATGATCGACCCCTCGAGCGCGCCGGCCACCTACGAGCTCATTCGGGTCGCACGGCGCATCGGTGAGGTCGTAGTCATGTGCCTGAAGGACCACTTTCACGAGCCCAGGCCCTCCCAAGTCTGCCCCGCGATCCTGCCCATGGTGGATCCTCCCGTCACGCCGTCGTTCCCTGCCGGGCATGCGCTTCAGAGTGACCTCATCGCCAAGGTCATCAAATTAGCCGATCGGCCATTCGTGCAGGAAGGCATGCTCTTCCGGCTTTCGCACCGCGTGGCCGAGAACCGGATCGTCGCCGGCCTGCACTATCCACTCGACAACGAGGCGGGCGTGCTCGCTTCCCAAATGGTCTTGAACATGCTCACCGAGGGCGCCGGGACAGATGCGCCGACATGCCCGTTGTTCTGCGCGCTCGTCAATGAGGCCAAGAAAGAGAGCGAGCGTGAGCGCGAGCCGCTGCCCGAGGCCGACCATGCCGCATAACCTCGAGCGCCGACTGGAGATCGACGTGGAAGGTCCAGAGTCGCGCGCCGAGCTCCGGCGCGTGCTGACGGACGTGCGGTCAACGGTTAGGGAAGACACCCAAGCCCGTATGGCGATCGTGTTCCTTCAGGGTGTGGCGTCCGAGGTTCAGACGATACGGGACCGTTTGGCCGCCATCCCAGGGGTCCGGATCATGCGGGACTTTCTCACCCCGCTTGACCCCAGTGACGAGTATTCCGACCGTAAGGCCCCGCTGCTTGGCGGCACCAACAAGTATCCCGATCGGGAGGCGCTACTGCGGATCGATCCCTATGAGATGTCGAGGCAGGAGATGGGAACGGGCGAGCCCGTGGTCGTTGCGATCGTGGACTCCGGCATCATGGTGGAGCATCAGGAGTTCAAGGGACACTTGTGGACGAACAGGGTCGACGGACGGGAGATCCACGGAGCCTGCTGCATGGGCGGCATGCTCGGCTACGACCTCACGGACCAGGATGGCCACGGCACCATGCTCGCCGGATCGATTTTGGCCACCGCGAACTTCGTAGCCGGCCTCGAGCTCATGGCCGTGAAATTCTTCGATGTGATGGTCCAACCGGCGGCCGCGAACGCCGCGCGAGCGATTCGCTTCGCCGTGGACAACGGCGCTCGCATCATCAATCTGAGCTTCGACCTGGGCCTTGGATCCATCGAGCTGGAAGAGGCTGTCGCCTACGCAGGCCATCGCGGCGCCCTCGTGGTGATGGCAGCCGGCAATACGGGAAGCGACAACGACCAATATCCCCTCGTGCCTGCCCGGTACGCCGAATCTTGCCGGGATTCCGCCATCGTGGTGATGGCCACAGACCGGTATGACGAGAGGGCGGCGATATCCAATTTCGGGTGTACGACCGTGGATCTCGCGGCTCCGGGCGTCAAGGTGATGAGCACGCATGCTTCGCTGGCCGGCACGGCCGTGGGCGGATACGGTCGCTACACTGGAACGTCGGCCGCGGCCGCGCAGGTAAGTGGAGCAGCGGCCCTGCTGAAGTCGAAGTATCCGAAGAGCAGCGCAAGAGACCTCAAGCTCCGCCTCATGGGGACGGTGGACCTGTTGCCGCGGCTCAAGTGTGTGAGCGGCGGCCGGCTCAATCTCGGGCGCGCGCTCACGCAGGCTCAGATGATCAGCCCGGAAGTCCTGCCCGGCGCATGTGCGCCGTGAGCTGGTCCTGCCGGGCGGGATCGCGGATGGCATAGGTGGCCACGAAGCGTGCGACTTGAAAGGCCGGATCCGCCTCGAGCAACGCCTGTCCGATATCGCGTGCCGCCTGCTCCTGGCCTGCGGCGGCCAGGCTTGCCGCGAGCAATCTGAGGTTCGCGGTGTAGCTGGGATTCTCCTCGAGGGCCTTTCGGCCCCACTGTACCGCCTCGTCGTAGCGGCCGGCGACGTAGTGGGCGAGATTCAACGCCGTGTGGGCTAGGAAAACGAGCGGATCGAAGGGCGATAGCCGCAGCCCCTCTTCGACACGACGGATCGCCTCGTCGGGGTCGCCGATGTATGCATAGGTCGGGCTGCTTCGTATCCAGGCGATGGCGCTGCTCGGGCTCGCCTCGAGAGCACGGTCGAACAGCAGCATCGCTTCTTCGAACTCGTAACGCAGGATGGACTTGGAGTGACCACACATGGCGAGGGCGATGGCATCAAAGCTATCGCGTGCGATCGCGGCCGTGGCGAAGCGCAGGACGGCGGCCTGATCGGCCACCCTGTCCGACGACCACCCCTGACCGACCCGAATGCTGTGCCATATGGCAAGGAGCGCGTACGGCATGGCGTACGCAGGATCGAGGGCCACCGCCTTTTCGAGCCAGGAGTGAGCCTCCTCGAAATCATGAGGGGTGAGGACGTAGAGCTGAGCCAGGCCCCGAAGAGTGCAGTCGTAGGCCTCCAGACTCTCGGGTCGCTTGCGGAGGGCCCGCCGAAGCTCCGCGTCCCTGACCTGGGGGGCGAGGGTGCCGACGACACTCATGGCGATCTGATCCTGCAGGGTGAAGAGGTCCTCCGATACTCCATCGAAGTGACTGGCCCAGATCACCGCGCCTCCGCCTGTCTCGGCAAGCTCGACGGACACTCGCATGCGTGCTCCTGAACGCCGCACGCTACCGGAGAGCGCGTAGGAAGCCCTCAGTTCCCGACCCATGGCTCGGATATCGACGGTGGCGCCGCGATACCGGAGCGTCGAGCTACGCGAGATCACCCGCAGATCTCGTAGCGATGCGAGAGCGCCGACGATGTCCTCCACGATCCCGTCCCCGAAGTAGGCTCTGGCCTCATCCTCTCCCTCGACGCGGAATGGCACCACGGCGATCGTGGGCTGGCCCGGCGCCACGCCGGCCCGGGCCGGGAAGACGTCGGCGCCTTCCGTTACCCCCGCGGGCGCCGTAGAGTCCGCCCCCACGACCCCTCCCGTGGCGAGGCCGAGACGCGGATCCGTCGTCGCCGCGTCACCCTCCGTGGGGCTCCGGAGACCGTAGCGCGCAATGCGCGCACGCACGGTGTTGCGCGCGACACCCAGCACGGCCGCCGTGCGTGAGATATTCCATCCGGTGCGAGCCAGAGCCTCGCTGAGGCGCTGGCGTTGGAACGCATCGAAGTCCACGTCGGCCGTCCCGTACGGAGCGCTGGCGAGGATCTCCGGTGTCGCCCCCAGTCCCAGCGCGCCCACGGGGATCACCGGAGTCGGGCACAGCAGAACCGCCCGCTCGATCACGCTGTTGAGCTCCCGGACGTTTCCCGGCCAGCGATACGCGCGAAGAGCGGCGAGGGCATCTGGGCTCAGTTGCTTCGCGGGCCCCGAGTACTTGGTGCACGAGCGGGCCAGGGCTGTCTGCGCGAGGAGCTCGATGTCACCGCCGCGCTCCCGAAGCGGGGGCAAGGCAAGCGTGATGACGGCGAGACGGTGATAGAGGTCCTCCCGGAAGCGCCGGTTCCGTACCGCCGTCTCGAGGTCCTCGTTCGTGGCGCTGATGATGAAGAGTTCGACGGGCTCGCTCCGCGTAGAACCGAGCCGGCGAACGCTCGCGTCCTCGAGCACCTTGAGGAGCTTGGCCTGCAGGGAGAGAGGAAGGAGGCCGATCTCGTCCAGGAAGAGGGTGCCGCGATGGGCCACTTGGAGGAGGCCGGGCTTGGAATGTCGCGCATCGGTGAACGCGCCGCGCTCGTAGCCGAAGAGCTCGGACTCGAGCAAGTGCTCGGGAATGGCGGCGCCGTTCACCTCGACGAACTCCGCCTTCGATCTCGAGCTGCTCTGGTGGATGACACGGGCGACGAGCCCCTTGCCCGTCCCCGTCTCGCCCGTGAGGAGGATGGGGGGCAGCTTCTGGGCTCGTCCCTCACGTGTGAGGAGGACGCGAATCTTCTCCCGAAGCGCCACCATGCTAGGGCTCTGGCCGACCAGCTCGTGGCCGAGGTCCATGGGGCACTGATTATTGATCGGGGGACTCTCGAAATCCAGAGTCCTCCCGACACCCGCGGACGCGAGCACGGCGGCTGACTCGCCGGCGTCGTCGTAGGAAGGCAGTCGGGTTAGGCTCGAGATCCTGCCTTGGCGAGCGGCATCGTGTCCTCTCGCGGCCGCCTCTCGACCGTGATACCGGCGGTAATGAATGCTCGCGCGCACGTCTGTCGAAGCCCGAACCGCCGCGCTGCATGGCGGATGGCCTCGCCAGCGGGCCGGCCGCGGCGAATAGCCCGAAGCACTTCGCCTACCAACCGCTGGACGCGAGGCGGTGCGCCCTGGCGAAAAGCCAGGATCACATCGACCTCGGAGACCGCCGGCCGTTGCCACTGGCGCCAGACATGGCGATCGATCTCTGCGCCCAGGGTGCAGTGTCTCGGTGGCGGCTTTTCTTGAGCCTCACGCGTCCGACGATAGGCCTGGTACGACATGGGATAGACCATGTGCGTACTGGGTTCGACCCAGTAGCTACTCTCGGCAACCGGCTGGGGCATGCTACCTCCCGCGAACAGATCCGAGGGCCAAGGCCGCCCATGAGTGGATCGGCGCTCCGTCCGATAAGAGCAATGGACGTGCCGAAGCGAAACCATGTCATGGCAGGGATTTACGGGGCGTGGCTAGTGGTACTGACCAGCACTTTGAGCAGTGGTTGACCACCACCAGTGGTTCATTCGCTTGTTACGCCGCGTCGCGTTGACAGGTGGGGAGGTGGGTGCTAGTGTCGCGCGCGTCCGAGCGAATCTACTCCTGTTCTGACCGGAGGTAACGATGATCGACGACAGGCGAAAGAGGTCGGGACACGTGAGCCGGCGGGCGTTTCTCAAAGTGGGAGGCGTTGCCGTGGCCACGGCCGGCTTCCCCGCCGTGCTCCGCGCGCAAACGCGCGAGGTCAAAGTCGGCTACATCCTGCCCGTGACGGGGCCGCTCGCCTTCGAGGCGGCCCTGGCCCTGAACGGTCTCACCCTCGCCACCGACGAGATCAACGCGGGTGGCGGCATCAAGTCGTTGGGGGGCGCCAAGATCACGCTCCTCCCCGGCGACACCCAGAACAAGGTCGAGCTGGGCAATTCCGAGGCCTCGCGTCTCATCGACCAGGGGGCGGTGGCTATTATCGGGCCCTTCTCGAGCCTGGTTGCCTTCTCCGTGCGCCAGGTGACGGAGAAAAACCGCACGCCCTTTCTTCTCCTCGCCGCGGTGGCCGACAACCTCACGGAAGGCGGTCTCAAGTACACCTTTCGCATGCAGCCCAATGGCAAGGCTATGGCCACCCTGACCGTGAGCAATATGTTCGAGATGGCCAAGAACGCCAACGTGCCCATTCGTCGCGTGGCCATGATGCACGAAGAAGGCAACTTCGGCACCACCATGGGCAACCACGTGGAGGCCTTCGCCAAGGCCATGGGGTACGAACTGGTGCAGCGCATTCCGTACAATTTGCGATCGCCCGATCTCACGTCCGAGCTTTCCAAGGTCAAAGCGTCCCGGCCCGACCTCCTCATCGTGAGCGGCTACTACGGCGACTCCAAGCTCATCGCGGAGACGGCGGCCAAGCTCAAGATCGGCGTCAACGCTCTGGTGGGCCTGGCCAATGCTGCCTACTCGAACCCGAAATTCATCGCGGAGAATCGCGAGCTGACCGAGCAGCTCTTCGACGGCAACTACTGGCACAACCCGCAGAGCCCCCGCGCCCGCGCCGTGTTCGACGCCTACCAGAAGAAGTTCGGTACCACCATGTCGAACCATAGCGTGCAGGGCTACGAGGTGATGTTCGTGCTCCGCGACGCCCTCGAGCGCGCGGGCTCCATGGATCGCGACAAGCTGCGCGAGGCCATCGCCAAGACGAACCTCACCGACCAGATCCTGACCCAGGAGTCGATCCGCTTCGACGAGGCGGGCGAGGACATCTACGCCATGCCTGCTCTGATCCAGGTGCAGAACGGCAAGCCGGTGGTGGTCGGGCCCGCGAAGTACGCTGAGGCGAAGCCCATCTTTCCCGTCCTCAAGTGGAAGGGCTAGGCGGGCTGCTGAAAAAGACCCATCTGCTTCTTTGGCGCCCGCCTCGCATCTTTACCTTTTTGAGCAGCTCGCGGTGTCCAGGATTGGCTTCCGTGGCCGGGCGATGACGTGACCTGGGGGCTGCTCCTTCAGGCCGTCGTCAGCGGACTGCTCCTGGGAGGGGTGTACGGGCTGGTTGCCTGCGGGCTCAGCCTGATCTTCGGCGTGCTCCGCATCATCAACTTCGCCCATGGCGCCGTGATGATGCTCGCCATGTACGCCACGTACTGGCTCTTCGTCCTCGTCGGCGTGGACCCCTACCTGTCCGTGATCGTGACCGCGCCCATATTCTTTCTGCTCGGCGTCGCCATCCAGAAGATTGTCATCGAACCCAACCGGCTGGCCGCCGAGCACAACCAGCTCCTGCTCACCTTGGGGCTCGCGCTCTTCTTCGAGAATCTCGCCCTCGTGCTCTGGCAGGGCGACTTCCGCACCGTGAAGGTCTGGTATTCGAGCGCCTCTTTCACGGTGGGTGACGCGCTGGTGGAGGTGCCGAGACTCGTGGCCTCGGCGGGTGCCGTGCTGATGGCCCTGGCCCTCTTCGCCTTCCTGCGCCTCACCGACGTGGGCAAGGCGCTGCGTGCCCTGGCCGAGGAGCCGGAGGGCGCAGCCCTCGTGGGCATCAACGTGGGGCGCATCCGCGCCGCCAGCTTCGGCCTGGGCTCCGCCTGTGTGGCGGTGGCGGGCGCCCTCATCACGCCATTTTTCTACGTCGCCCCCGACGTGGCGGAGTCGTTCAACATCATGGCCTTCGTGGTGGTGGTGCTGGGCGGCATGGGCAACTTCGTGGGCGCCCTGGCGGGGGGCTTCATCGTGGGCCTCGCCGAGTCACTGGGGGCCGCGCTGCTCCCCGGTTCCCTCAAGCAGCTCGTGGTGTTCCTGATCTTCGTGCTCGTGCTCCTCTTCCGCCCTCAGGGCCTTTTCGGCGGCGCGCGTGGTCGCTAGGCTCGGGGGCGCCCTCGCCCTGCTGGCGCTCGTGGCCCTGCCGCCGCTCCTGCCCAAGTATCAGCTCGAGGTGCTGATCACCGTGCTGTTCTGGGCCTATCTCGGCATCGCGTGGAACCTCCTCGGGGGCTATGCCGGGCAGTTCTCGTTCGGCCACGCCGCCTTCTTCGGCATTGGCGCCTACACCTCGACACTGCTCCTGCTCAAGTCCGGGCTCACGCCGTGGCTCGGCATGGCGCTGGGCGGCGCCCTCGCGGCCGCCTTCGGTCTCTTCGAGGGCTATCTCTCCTTTCGCTATGGGCTCAGGGGGCCTTACTTTTCTCTGGTCACCCTCGCGTTCGCGGAGATGCTCCGTGTGGTGGCGGTCAACACGAAGGCGGTGGGATCGTCGCTCGGCTTGGTGGTGCCGACCACACGAGCGGAGCCGATCCTCTTCATCTTCTCGGACAAGCTGCCCTACTACTACGTCATCCTCGTCATGGGCATGCTCGCTCTCGCCCTCACCTGGAAGATCGGCCGCTCTCGCCTCGGTTTCTCCCTGGCCGCGGTGCGCGAGAACGAAGATGCCGCGGAGACGGCGGGCGTGGACGCCCTCGGCACCAAGCTCCGCGCCATGGCACTGTCCTCGTTCCTTACCGCCCTCGGCGGCACCTTCTACGCACAGTACTTCGCTTACATCGATCCCACCATCACCTTCGGGCCGAGCGTGTCCATCGGCGCCCTCCTGCCCGCCATCGTGGGGGGCGCGGGCACCGTGCTCGGCCCGGTGCTGGGCTCTTTCGTACTCACGCCGTTGTCCGAGCTGACGCGCTACGCGCTGCGTGGGCGCGCGGGCGCCGATGTGATGTTGTATGGCGCCGTCCTCATTCTGGTGATCTCGTTCCTGCCAAAGGGGATCATGGGCCTGGTGCGCGAGCACGGGATGCGGGGGAAGCCATGAGCCTCCTCGAGATCTCGGGCCTGACCAAGCGCTTCGGTGGCCTCCTCGCCGTGAGCCACTTCGATCTCCAGGTGGAGGCGGGCGAGATCGTCGGGCTCATCGGGCCCAACGGAGCAGGGAAGACCACGGTCTTTCATTTGGTCGCGGGCTTTCACGCTCCGACCGCGGGCGAGATCCGCTTCAAGGACACCTCCATCGTAGGCGCCAAGCCCCACGCTATCTGCCGGCTCGGACTCACGCGCACCTTCCAGATCGTCCAGCCCTTCGCCGGCCTCTCCGTGATCGAGAACGTCATGGTCGGAGCGTTCAACCGCGGAGCGGACGCGACGGCCGCGAGACGATCGGCAGCGGAGATCGTAGACTTCGTGGGCCTGGGCCCGCGCCGGAATGCGCCGGCCCGAAGCCTCACCCTCTCCGACCGCAAGCGTCTCGAGATCGCGCGCGGCCTGGCGACCCGGCCTGACATGCTGCTCCTCGACGAAGCCATGTCGGGGCTCAATCCCACGGAGATCGAGGAGATCATCGGCCTCATCCGCCTGATCCACGGCCGGGGGGTGAGCCTCCTCATCATCGAGCACGTGATGCAGGCCATCATGGCGCTGTCGCATCGACTGATCGTGTTGCATCACGGCGAGAAGCTGGCCGAGGGGGCGCCGGCCGACGTTGCGCGCGATCGGCGCGTGATCGAGGCCTACCTGGGGGAGGAGACGTGAGCCTGCTCGAGTTGCGCGACGTCGAGGTCGCCTACGGTGACTTGCCCGCGCTCCGCGGAGTATCCGTGTCGGTGGAGGCGGGGGAGACGCTCTCCGTGGTGGGCGCCAATGGCGCGGGGAAGACCACCATGCTGCGCGCCATCTCGGGCCTGTTGCCCCCGCGGGCCGGCCAGATCCTCCTCGACGGCGTGCGCCTTGACCGTCTGCCGAGCCATGCCATCGTCGAGCGCGGCGTGGTGCAGGTGCCGGAGGGACGGAAGATCTTCCCGAGCCTCACCGTGCTCGAGAACCTCGAGCTGGGCTCCTACGTCTCCGCGGCGAAAGCACGCCGTCGCGATGGCCTCGAGCAGGTCTTCGGCCTCTTCCCGCGCCTCCAGGAGCGACGGGGGCAGGCCGCGGGCACCATGTCGGGGGGCGAGCAGCAGATGTTGGCCATCGGGCGGGCCCTCATGGCGCGGCCGCGCGTGCTCATGCTGGACGAGCCGTCGCTGGGCCTGGCTCCCATCGTGGTGAAGGAGATCTTCCGCGTCATCGGCGAGATCAACCGGCTCGGCACCACCGTGCTCCTCGTGGAGCAGAACACGCGCCAGGCCCTCGCCCTCTCCCGCCGCGGCTACGTCCTGGAAAACGGGCGCGTGGTGCTGGAGGGGAGTGGGGCGGAGCTGCTCGGCAACGCGCACGTGAAGCGCGCCTACCTCGGGATGTGAGCGGGCCGCCCGAAGAAGCGGCACGCACGAACATGCCGGTTGAGGTATGGTCACCGGCACGAGGACATTCCATGAACAATGAGACGATGGTCGGCTTGGCGGGCGCGATTCGGGCGAAACAGCTCTCGCCCGTGGAAGCGGTGCAGGGATATCTGGATCGCATCGTGAAGAGCAATCCGACCCTGCGCGCCTTCATCTCCGTTGATGCCGAGGGAGCACTGGCGCGCGCGCGGGCCCTCGAGCAGGAGGCGCCGCGCGGTCCACTGCACGGGGTGCCGCTCGCCTACAAGGATCTGTGCGCCATCAAGGGGTTGCCTACCTCCTGCGGGACCAAGACGCCCGACTACTTCTTCTCTCCCCGCGACTGTACGGCGGTGACGCGCCTGACGCGAGCGGGCGCGATCACCCTCGGCAAGCTCAACATGAGCGAGCTGGCCATGGGCCCCTTCGGCGACAACGCCCATCATGGCGATGCGCAGAATCCGTGGCGGATCGGTCACGTCACGGGCGGCTCGTCGAGCGGTTCGGGCGGCGCGGTGGCGGCGCGTCTCTGCGCAGGGGCCCTCGGCACGGACACGGGCGGCTCCATTCGCCTTCCCGCCGCCGCGTGCGGCATCGTCGGCCTCAAGGCGACCTATGGCCGGGTGAGTCGGGCGGGCGCGATGGCGCTGTCGTGGTCGCATGATCACATCGGCCCCATGACCCTCACGGTGCGCGACTGCGCACTCATGCTCGGCGTGATCGCCGGCCACGATCCGCTCGACGCGACCTCCAGCCATCATGACGTCCCGGACTACGTGAAAGCCCTGGACGAGCCCGTGCGGGGCCTGCGCGTCGGGGTTCCCGAGAACTACTACTTCGACGGTCTCGATCCGGAGGTGGACAAGGCCGTCCGTGCAGCCATCGTCGAGCTGGGGAAGCTGGGCGCGCGCGTGACGAGTCTCACGGTTCCCGATCCTCATGCCATGGTCGCCGCCTGCAACAACACCATGGTCGCCGCCGAGGCCGCGGCCATTCACTCGCGGATCCTCAAGGAGCGCCCGGGCGAGCTCCAGCCCGCCGTCCTCGCGCGCCTCGCCCCTGGTCTGCGTGTGTCCGCCTACGATTACCTCCAAGGCTCTCGATTGCGGGCCCGCCTCACTCGCGAGTTCATCGCGGAGATCTTCTCGAAGGTGGATGTGCTCGTGGCCCCGAGCATCCCCGAGCCGGCGCCATCGCTGGCCCACGCCAAGTCTGGCACCACGGAGGACGTGGTCAAGCGCATGGGCCGCTTTTCGCGCCTCACGCGCCCTTTCAATGCCCTCGGCCTGCCTGTCCTCTCGGTCCCCTGTGGGTTCTCCGCCGCGGGACTGCCCATCGGCATACAGCTCGTCGGTCGCCCGTTCGACGAGGCGACCACCCTAAGCCTGGGTCAGGCCTACGAGCAGGCGACGGGATGGTCGGAGCGCCGTCCGAAACTCGATATCTAGTCCAAGCCGGCCACGCGGTTGCCGAGCCGGCTGACGCGACGGTCAGTCGAAGAGCAGCCGGAAGAAGGGGTGGGTGGGCGCGTCAAAGAAGTGGACGCGGCGGGTGTAGTCGAGGACGCTGGCGTAGCTCTCGAAGCGCTCGGCGAGTCGCCGGTAGGGAGTGGTTGCGTCGCGTGCCCTCGAGCGTGCGTGCTCGGAGACGAAGCGGTAGGCCTGCTTGCCCTGGGAGATGTAGAAGCTCGTGGCGGAGGTGCGCTCGACCCGCTCGGGGAAGATCCCCGTCATGAACAGCGTGTAGTCGCCGATGTGTCTCCGGACGTTGACCTCATGCTCAGGACGGAAGTCGGGCGAGTCCACATCCCACGCTCCCTGCGCCTCCAGCATCATGTCGACGACCGTCTCGAGCCTCGGCACGCTCGTCCCCCTCGGAAAGAGATTCTCGATGCGGACGAAGCGAGTGAGGAGATCGCCCAAATAGGGCGCCGCCGGGTCGCCCGGGAGCGCGAGATCGTGGAAACTCGCACGGATCGCCCGATCGAAGAAGCGCCGAAGGTCCATCCAGCCCTCTCTATCGCCGATGATACCAAAACGCGATCGCCACCCGGCCAAGCCGCGTGCGCAGTTTTTCTCATGCGGCACGATTACACGGCAATCGTTCCACGGTAACGAGGCCCGCCGTCAGGGACACCTCCACGAATCCGCCGAGTTGAATGCTGGCACGCCACATGCTCCGTTCCTGGGCCGATATGGCGGTCGATTCACGGAAACCTGCGAGAGACATGAGCTCCAGAAACGGCGGCAGGAGCGGGTCGTCAACTTCTTCGACGGTGCGGCGACCTCATATCCAGCAGGAAACTTCTACGCGGAGCCGGATCATGGGCATCGTCGTTGCCCGTCCGCTGGTCACCGCGGGGGCCGGGCTCGGTCTGCTCGTGCTGGTGATCGTGCTCTCGGTATGGATGTTGTCTGCTTCCGCGTCGAAAAATGACAACACCGGCGATAGGCTCTCGGGCCGATTCGGCTGGCAATGGTGCCCGGAGGAACCCGCCTCGGCGGTCGCTCCCCCTCGCGCGGCGCCCATCGAGACCGGCAAGGTGCGCACGGTCAGGCAGGGCGCGCTCGGCATCGAGTGGTTCTGGTGTCGCTCGAACACGCGCGGAGACCTCGTCGTACACGCCCGGGTGACCAACTACGGAAGCGACCCGATCGACCACGTGCTCCTGGACTTTAGCCTCTACGGGGAGGACGAGTCGTTTCTCGGCCACCACACCGTGACCATGCACAACCTCGCGGGCCACGGCGTGTCGAGCACCGAGGACAAGCTGCCCACCCAGTTCGGGGCATGGAACAAGTGGACGGCCTGGTTCATCAAGCTGGCCAGCGTCGATACCAGCTAGACGGAGTGGCGGGAGGATCGGCGACCATCTGACCCTCCCTCCGCGCATGCCTCCTCAGCGAAGCTCGGGAATCACCCAGAGCGGCTTGTCGCCGCGGGCCACCCGTTGCACGTTGTCGAAGGCGTTACGGAAGGCCTTGGTCCAGTTCTCCCACGTCGGTCCCGCGGAGTGCGGGGTGAAGGTCACGTTCTCCAAGCCGAAGAGCGGGTGGTTGATGAGGGGCGGTTCCTCCACCATCACGTCGAGGCCGGCCGCGGCGATCTGCTTGGAGAGCAGCGCGTGGCGCAGGGCCTCCTCGTCGACGACGGGGCCGCGGCACGTGTTGATGAAGATGGCGTCCTTCTTCATCATGCCGAACTCGCGAGCGCCCATCATCTTGCGGGTCTGATCGTTGAGGGGGACGTGCAGGCTCACCACGTCGGAGGACGCGAGCAGCTCGGGGAAGAGGGCGAACTTCACCCCGAGGGCATCCTCCTGATCCTCGGTGAGCCGGATCACGTCGTAGTACTGGATGTCCATGTCGAAGGCCTCGGCGCGGCGGGCGACCTTCTTGCCGATGGTGCCGAGGCCCACGATGCCGAGCGTCTTCCCGGCCAGCTCGTAGGTGCGCGCGGTGGCGAAGTCGCCCACCCGCCACTTGCCGTGCGTCACGTTGATGTGATGGAAGGCCATCTTCTTGTACACGGCGAGGATGAGCATGATGGTGTGCTCGGCCACCGCCACCGAGTTGGCTCCGCCGTTGTTGGCGATGGGAACGCCTGCCTGCTTCGCCGCGGGCACGTCGATGCGGTCGTAGCCCGCGCTGATGAGCTGCACCAGCTTGAGCTTGGCCCCCGCCTTGAAGAAGGCGTCGCTCATCCCCGCCCGCGGAAAGCCGATGTAGTACTCGGCGCCCTCCACGTGCTTGAGGAAGTTGGGATCGTCGTGCTCGCTGACGACCATCTCGTAGCCCGCGGGTACCATGGCGCGGGCGAGGTCCATGATGGGATCGGGCATCTTGGGGGCGAAGATGATCTTGGTGGCCACGGGGTCTCCTTTGATCCTTGGTTCGGGCCTAGGACTTGGGTGAGAGGAGCATGTAGGTCGCGCGGCCAACCGCCACGAGCTTGCCCGCGCCGTCGGTGATGCGGGCCTCGCCGAAGGCGATGCTGCGGCCACGACGGAGGAGCCGTCCCTCCGCGCGGATCTCGCCATCGCTGGCCGCGGCGAGGAAGCTGACGTTGAGGTCGAGGGTAGTCTGCCCCACGCCGCCCGCCGCGTTCTCGTTGGTGGTGCTGAGGGCCCCGCCCACCGCCATGTCCACCAGCGCGCTGAGGACGCCGCCGTGCACGGGGGCGCCCACCCCATTGCGCAGCGGATCGCGCACGGGCACCCGCAACTTCACCCACCCGTCGCCCGCTTCGTCCACCTGCACATCGAGATAGCGCCAGAAGAGATTGGTCTGCGCCCGCTCGCGGGCGACGGCGAGGAGGTCGGTGGGCATGGGGGCTCATTTATACCCAAAAGCCGCACGGGACTCAAACGCCCGCCGCCGACTGCGCCCGCGGTTTGGTAGACTCGGCCCCTGTCCACGACGGACACGCACTCATCACCCAGGGCGAGGGGAGACATGGCAAAGAGAATCGGCATCATCGGAGCGGGGGCCATCGGCTCGGTCGTCGGCGGCATGCTGACCAAGGCGGGCCACGACGTGACCTTGATGGAGCAGTGGCCGGAGCACGTGGAGGCCATGAAGAAGGTGGGGCTGAGGCTGTCCGGCACCTGCGGCGAGCACGTGGTGCCCGTCAAGGCGCTGCACTTCCACGAGATGCAGGGCCTGCGCGAGCCCTTCGACTACGTCTTTATCTCCGTGAAGAGCTACGACACGGAATGGGCGACGGCCATGGCGGTGGCAAACCTTCGCGCGCCCAGCGGGGTGGTCGTGGACTTCCAGAACGGGATCAACGACGAGCGCGTGGCGAACGTCGCGGGGCGCGAGCGCACCCTCGGCTGCGTCATCACCATCAGCGCGGGCATGTACGAGGCGGGCCACGCCATCCGCACCGACACGGGCTCCCTCGGCTTCAAGATCGGCGAGCACGACGGCAAGGACACGGAGCGGGCGCAGGAGATCGCCCGCATCATGAACGACGTCGCGCCCACCAAGGTCACCACCAACCTGTGGGGCGAGCGCTGGTCCAAGCTCGCCGTCAACTGCATGGTCAA